>DASQGS010000247.1:0-1738 GCA_035632455.1 Thermoanaerobaculia bacterium
GGCTGAATGCCGTCGAGATGGATCTCGCCGTACTTCTGCTCGAAAAGCATGAGGTTCTGGGCCAGGGCCTGGAGGAGTTGCTTGGCGTGGACCGGGGTCATGATGACGCGGCTGTAGATCTTGACGTCGGAGCGGCCGGGAACGACTCGTCCGAGGTCGACGACGAACTCGCTGGGCGAGTGGATGATGTTCGCGAAGTTGACGTACTCGCCTTGAGCGACATGCTCGTCGAGAGTGATGCGGATGCCGTCGGGCGGTGCTGAATCCATGGTGGTCTCCTGCGAGGCTCGGGATCTGTGACTGCTGCGCGGCAAGGATAGCGCAAAAGGGCGGGGCCGCTCCGGCGAAGTCGGAACCGTGCGTTCAAGCCGGGACCGGGCCGCCCGGCGCGTTGGCGCGCCGTTCGTTTGCCGGACGGCTGCCACTTGTTCACTCCCATCCGCTCCTAACTGCAATAGGATGACGGCGCACAAGACGATGGAGGTCTTATGAGGAGAATCACCCTCTGGTTTGGAATGGCCATACTTTGCGCGGCCGCTGCGGTTGCGCAGCAGCACATCCACACACCGCAATTGAGTCCGCATGCACGGATCGAGGAGACGGTCGGCATCACCGTGATCTCGGTCGACTACCACCGTCCGGCGGTCAACGGGCGGCGCATTTTCGGCGGCCTGGTGCCGTTCGAGGTCATCTGGCGAGCCGGAGCGAACGAGAACACGACGGTCTCGTTCTCGACGCCGGTCAAGGTCGAAGGCCACCCCCTGCCGCAGGGAACGTATGCATTCTTCGTGATTCCCGGTCAGCAGCAGGACACGGTCGTGCTGAATCGCTTCACAGGTAGCTGGGGTACGTACAACTACGACGCCGCCGAGGACGTGCTTCGCGCGGCCGTCACGCCGCAGACGGCGGAGATGCAGGAGCGGCTGCAGTTCTCGATCGACGACAACAAGAGCGATTCGGCGACGCTTGCGCTGCGCTGGGAGAAACGGCGCATTCCGGTGAAGATCGAGATCGACACGAAGGCACTGGTCAAGAGCGGCATCGACGCATCGCTGCGCGGCGGCACGCATTGGGATTCGCACGCCTGGACGGAAGCGGCCAGTTGGGCTTTCAGGAACGGCGATACCGATGCCGCCCTCGCCTACATCGATCACTCCCTCGGCCTCGGGCCGGACGTGCAGAACCTCCGCGTCGAGGCGCGCATCCTGGACAAGCGGGGTGACACGGGAGGAGCAAAGGCGGCCAAGGCGCGCGCCGACGCACTCTCGCCGGAGGTCGCCGTGATCTCGAGCGTCTACGGCCTCATCGGCGCGAAGAAGTATGACGAGGCGGCAAAGGCGCTCGACGAGTACATCGCCGCGAGCCCGAGATCATGGCGCGCCTGGACGGCCCGCGGCGATCTCTACGGCGCGAAGGGCGACAGCGCGAAATCGAAGGAGGCCTTCGACAAAGCCATGTCCCTGACGACGGATCAGGCCGAGCGCGTGGAGGTGCAGGACTCGATCAACGCCCTCGGTGCGGCCGCGAAGTAGGAGCGCACCGTGTCACGAGTGAGGGGACGGCGCAACGCGCCGACGAAGCGGGAATGACCAAAGTGTCATCCTGAGCCGGCGGCACCCCGGAGGGGTAGAGCGCGGCGAAGGATCTCCTGGCAGGAGCTCAGGATGACAGGCTCGGACATGCCAAGATCAACGAAGATTCAGGCATTCCTGTTGCAGTTGTCGCTTTTTGCCGCGGT
>DASQGS010000248.1:0-11058 GCA_035632455.1 Thermoanaerobaculia bacterium
TCGGCCAGGGCCTTGCTCGGCTGCACCAGGGCACAGGCGGTGAGGAAGCCGCAGAGCTCGTCGCAGGCAAAGAGAGCCTTGGCCATCGGCGTCTCGCGCGGGACGCCGGTGTAGGGCGCGTGCCCGAGGATCGCGGTGCGAAACTCGGCATCGAAGCCGGCATCCTCGAGGATCTTCGAGCCGACCCACGGATGCTGCTCGGCCGTCGGGAACTGCTCGTAATCGAAATCGTGCAGCATGCCGCACATGCCCCACCGCACGGGATCCTCGTCCGGCGCGTACTTGCGGGCGCAGGCCTTCATGGCTTGCTCGACCGCGAGGGCATGCTTCCGCAGTGAATCGGTCTTCGTGTACTCGTAGAGAAGGGCGATCGCATCATCGCGTGTTTTCATGAGAAGGCAGGATTATATGCTGGGCGCTTGGGTCGCTCTAGCACCGTTGACGACGCCGTTGGCGTCGCCGTCGGCGTCGCCGGCTGCTGACTCTGACTTTCCGTCCCTCAAGCTCGAGAAGTCAAAGTCAAAATCCGGCGACGGCGACGCCAACGCCAACGGCAACGACAACGACAACGAAACGGGGCAACAACGCGGGGCAATGACGCCTGCGTCATATAATCTGCCCTCTCATGCCGAAGGCACCGACCCTCTATCTGATCGACGGCTCCAACAATATCTACCGCTCGTACTACGCGATCCGCGATCTGACGAACTCGTCCGGACTGGCCACGAACGCGGTCTACGGCTTCACGCAGATGCTGCGGAAGGTGCTGAAGGACCGGAATCCCGACTGCATCGGCGTGGCGTTCGACGAGGGCGTGTCGACGGTGCGGACCGGGCAGTTCCAGGATTACAAGAAGGATCGCAAGCCGATGCCCGACGATTTGTCGGTACAGGTCCCGCTGGTCTACGAGATGCTCGACGGGTTTCGGATTCCCGTGATCCGCGCTTCGGAGTGGGAGGCCGACGATTTCCTCGGCTCGCTGGCGTACGCCGCGCGCGACCGCGGCTACGAGGTCGTCCTGGCCACGTCGGACAAGGATTTCTACCAGCTCGTCGGTCCCGGAATTGCGCTCTATCACACCGGGCGCGAGATCCTGTACGACGCGAAGGGCGTCGAGGAAGTCTTCGGACTTCCGCCGGCGAAAGTCGTCGACGTCATGGCCATCTGGGGTGACGCGATCGACAACATACCCGGTGTTCCCGGGATCGGGGAAAAAGGCGCGAAGGCGCTGATCTCACAGTTCGGCTCGCTCGACGAGCTCTACGCCAATCTCGATCAGGTCAAGAAGGCCGCGCAAAGGAAGGCGCTCGAGGAAAACCGCGACAAGGCCTACCTCTCCCGCGATCTCGCTAGGATCAAGTGCGACCTCGAGGTCGACATCAACCTGGATGCGTTGCATCGCCAGGAGCCGGACCGCGCGAAGCTCCACGATCTCTTCTCGCGCCTCGAGTTCGCCTCGCTGATGCAGGAGTATCTGCCCGAGGCACCCGCGACGGAGAAAGCGTACCGCGTGGCACACGGCGCGGCTGACTTGAAGGAGCTGCTGGAAGGCGACGCGCTCGTGGCGTTCTGGCTGGAGCCGAAGACGCCGGACGGCTTGGACGAGCTCCTCGCCGCGTCGTTCTCGGTGCGGCCTTCGGAATCGATCGTGGTGCCGATTGCGCGCAGCGTGGGCGGGAGCGAGGAGCTTGCGGCCGCGCTGCGCAAGCTGTTCGAGTCCGACCGCGCGTTCGTCACGTACGACCTTAAGACGCAATCGCGCCGGCTTCGCTCCGCACGCTGGCCCGTGCCTCGGCATGTCATCGACACGATGATCGAGTCCTACGTGATCAACCCCGGACTGCCCAGCCACGCACTCGGAAACATCGCACGCGACAGGCTCAAAGTCGACGTTCTGGCGCGGAAGGAGACGGCGAAGACGGCGTCGCTGTTTCCGGCCGAGCAGTCTGCCGGAGCGGACGGCGGTGCCATCGGCCCCTACCAGCAGTATCTCGGCGAGAAGTCGGACGTTACGCTCGCGTTGCAGCAAGTGCTCGATCCCGATCTCCGCCGCGATCCGGCTCTGCTGAATATCTACGAGACCATCGAGATGCCGCTGATCCCCGTGCTGGCCGGAATGGAGGATCGCGGAATCAAGATCGACGTGGCGCTGCTGCGATCGATGTCGAACACGATGGGCGTGCAGATCGCCGAGCTCGAGCGCAAGATCTACGCCGAGGCCGGCACCGAGTTCAACATCAACTCGCCGGCTCAGCTCGGCCACATTCTGTTCGAGAAGCTTCAATACCCGGCAGCGAAGAAGACGAAGACCACGAAGAGCTACTCGACGGGCGTTGAGGTATTGAGCGAGCTGGCCGGTCACGGATACGCCGTTCCGCAGCTCATTCTCCAGCATCGCGAGCTGCACAAGTTGAAGTCGACGTACGTCGATGCCCTTCCGCAGATCGTCGGCCGCGACGGCCGGGTTCACACGTCTTTCAATCAGGCCGTCGCTGCGACGGGACGGTTGTCGTCATCCGATCCCAACCTGCAGAACATTCCGATCCGCACCGAGCAGGGCCGCGAGATCCGAAAGGCCTTCATCGCTGAGGAAGGGAACGTCCTTCTCTCGGCCGACTACTCGCAGGTCGAGCTGCGCATCCTCGCGCACATCACCGGCGACGAAGAGCTGATCGAGACGTTCAATCGCGGAGCGGACATTCATCGCGCCACGGCCTCGAAGATGTTCGGCATTCCGGAGGATCAGCTCACCCTGGACCAGCGTCGCGCGGCCAAGACGATCAACTTCGGCGTGCTGTACGGCATGTCGGCGTTCCGGCTGGCCAACGAGCTCAGTATTCCGACGGCTCAGGCGAAGGATTTCATCGAGGCCTACTTCTCCCGATACCCGAAGATCCAGGAGTACCTCGACCGGACGCTGGACGAGGCGCGGAAAAGCGGCAAGGTGACCACGCTGTTCGGCCGCGTCCGCTACATTCCGGAGATCCACAATCGATCGTTCACCGTGCGCGGCAACGCCGAGCGCATGGCCACGAACGCGCCGATCCAGGGGACAGCCGCGGACATCCTGAAGCTGGCGATGATCGCCGTCGATCGCCGGCTGGAGCGCGAAGCCAGCGAGGCGAAGATGCTCCTAACGGTCCACGATGAGATCGTGATCGAAGTGCCGGAGCGAATCGCGCAGGAAGTCTCGGAGATGGTGAAGGAGACGATGGAGACCATCTATCCGCTTGCGGTCAAGCTCGCCGTCGACACGAACCGCGGCAGGAGCTGGTACGACGCAAAGGGATAAATGCTCGGCGCTTCGATTCTCACGCTGCTCGCAGTCTCCGCGATCCTCCTCGCATGCGGTCCTTCACCGCCCAGTCCGAAGGCGCGCGGCACGCCCGCGCACAGCGCCCCCGCCGGACCGGCGATGCGCGCGACCGTGGCCACGATTCACACTGTGATTCAACCGGAGAACGAGAGCTGGGACACGACGATCGTCTTCACTGCCGGCCTCGCGCGAAGCTTCGATGAATCCGACTCCTGGCGACTTTACGATCTCGCGAATCAGCGCGTGACGTTCGTCGACGATCTGGCGAAGAGCAGCCGCACGGAGACGCTGGAGGCGCTGATCGAGAAGCACCGCGCCGCACTCGCCGGGCCGCTTCCCGAGGGCACGCCGCAAGCTGCGATCGCAAAGAGCGATGCAAAGCGCACAATCGACGGAATCCAGACCGAGCAATGGGTCATCCGCCTCGGCGGATACACGCGCGAGCTGTGGATCGCCCCGCGCTCGCCATTCCCGCCGCGGCTCTTCGCCATGATGCGAGCCAGCCGGTCCGTCACGACGCCGCTCGCCGGCGTCAGCAGCAACGTGGACGAGGCGCTCCTAGGCATCACGGGCTTCCCTCTCGCCGACCACACGGAGATGGTCTACGGCTCGACGAAGATCGTGATCGATCGGAGCGTGGTGAAGATCGAGGAGAAGGACGTGCCACGGGCATGGCTGGAAGCGCCGGTGACGGATGTCAAGATCCGCTGAAGCTTCTCTCCGCGCACTCCGCGTCTCCGCGTGAGAAAGACCGAATTCACCACATAGACACAGAGGTCATGGAGAGGATTGCGTGTGCAACCGCTATCAATTTCTCTGTGTGCTCTGTGCCTCTGTGGTGAAATTGCCTTCTCACGCGGAGACGCGGAGGTCGCGGAGAATGCGTCGCTACAGCACCAGCCTCACATCGCCCAACCGCTTCGTCACTCCCTCGCGATCGAAATACTCGAGCAGCGGGATGGCGATCTTTCGCGAGAGTCCGAAGTAATCCTTGAACTGGCTGACATCGATCCTCTCGCCCTTCTTCGCGCCGATCTTCGCGCGCGCGGCGGCGATCGTGTCGCGATGCACGTACACGCCCTCGGCCAGGCGTACCAGCGTTCCCTGCTTGACCAGGAAACTGACGACGCCTTCGATCACCTTCGGCTTCTGCGGGATCGCTTTGATCAATTCCGACACAGCGGGTGCCTGCAGGCCGCTCTCGCGGAAGCGGGCTTCGATGGCCCGGGCCAATTCTCCTTCCGCTCCACCGAGCTGCTTGGAGCGGCCAGGAATGTCGAGGACGTCTCCCTGCGCGACGACGATCTTCTGGCGCGCCAGGTCGTCGAGAAGAAAACTCGTCAACACATTGTCGGTGACGTGGGGAAGCAGCTTCTGGAGGAACTCCCCCTTCGGCACGCTCACGGCCATCCGGTTCTCCTTGAAGAACCGATCGAGAAACTCGATGGCCCGGCGCCGGAAGCCGGTGATGATCTCGTAGTGAAGCCAACGTTTCTCGCCGCTGCCGGCGATCTCGGTCAGGTTCGCAAGCACCCCGCGTCCGAGCTGCGAGAGTAGGGTCTCGGTTCGGATTCCGGTTCGCGCCTGGACTTCGCCGATCGCGAGCCCGCGGACTCCTTCGAGCTTCGCCATCAGCTCGACGCGCGCGGCGAGCGTGCCATCGATGAGGATCTCCAGGATCTCGCGCCGCGTCCCGCCGCTCAGCTTCGGAAGGTGGGCGTCGAGAATCACGCCGCCGCCGACGGTGAGCGACGGCGAGTAGCGCCGGATGACGAAGCGATCGCCGGCAACCGCCACGATCGGCGATTCCAGCCGCACCTGCACGACCGCATGGCCGCCCGGCGCAAGCGCGCTGCCGGTCTCGTCGACGAATCGGATCGTGCCGAGCAGCTCGGCGGAAAGATGATGAAAGCGGATGCGAGTCTGATCCTTGAGCGGCTTGGCGTCGTCGAGCAGCTCGAGGCGAGCGGTGATCACCTGCGAGATTCGAAGCGTGCCGGGATGAACGATCTGCTGGCCGCGGTGCAGGCGATCGAGGTCGATGTCGGGAAGGTTGACGGATGTCCGCTCGCCGGCCGATGCGACCTCGCGCGGCTCGCCGTGAACCTGGATGTTGCGGGCCCGGCTTCGCTGCGCGCCGGGGAGCACCTCGATCTCCGAATCGACGGCCAGACTTCCCGAGAACGCCGTGCCCGTCACCACGGAGCCGAATCCCTTCATCGTGAAGACGCGATCGATCGGGAGGCGGAAGACGCGCGTCGAGGCGTCGCGATCGTCGATCTCGGCGACGGATTGAAGAATGGCCCGGCGCAGCTCGTCGATGCCGTCTCCGGTCACGCTGCTCACGGGCACGATCGGCTTTCCCTCGAGGAAGCTGCCGGCGACGAGCTCCTCGATCTCGAGGCGGACGAGCTCGATGATCTCGGGATCGACGAGGTCACGCTTCGTGATCGCAACCACGCCGCTGCGAATGCCGAGGAGACGGCAGATCGCGAAGTGCTCGCGCGTCTGCGGCATGATCGACTCGTCCGCGGCCACGACCAGCAAGGCGCTGTCGATGCCACCGGCGCCGGCCAGCATGTTCTTGACGAATCGCTCATGGCCCGGAACATCGATGAAGCCGATCTGGTAGTCGTCGGTGAACCAGCTCGCAAATCCGAGGTCGATGGTGATGCCACGCCGCTTCTCTTCCGGCAGCCGATCGGTATCGATGCCGGTCAGCGCCCGGATGAGCGCGGTCTTGCCATGGTCGATATGGCCGGCAGTTCCTGCCACACGTTTCTTGCGGGTCATGGGCGTAGCTTAACTGAGGTTTTGCCGTGCAACGCCGGGCCCAGGCGCGTGAGCCCCCTCACTCAACACTCCAACGGTGGTACCGTAATGTCAGTAGCTACGGAAAGCTCCGAAGGAGGGATGGTATGTGTGAGGGGCGAGCGACCAAAGCCGCGACCGGATCTTCGGCACGTTTCACGCGCCTGGGCGCCTCCTTGCATCTGCGTCTGGCCCTGACGATTGCGGCTCTCCTGATCACCGTTTCCAGCGCGTTCGGCGTGGTCACACACCCGGTGATCACGTCCATCAACCCATCCACGGTCATCGCCGGATCGAGCGACTTCACGCTCCAGGTGACTGGCGCGAATTTCCAGGATAATTGCGCGGTGCTGGTCAACGGCGCACCGCATCCGACGACGTTCGTCGACTCCTCGCATCTGACCTCGACGGTATTGCAGGAAGAGGTCGCCTCCCCAGGCAACCTGAGCATCACCGTCCTCAACCCGAATCAGGATGTCTCCTCACCGGTCACGCTCCAGGTTCTCCCGAACAGCCCGACCATCAGCTCGATCTCTCCGAGCAGCGTCGCCGTCCATGGACCGTCGTTCACGCTCCGGGTGAATGGCTCGAACTTCGACTCCACGGCCGTCGTGAAGGTGAACAACTCGGCGCGCTCGACGACGTTCGTCGACAGCTCGACCCTCAACGCCGCGATTCTCTCGACGGATATCACATCGACGGGAACGGACAACATCCGAGTCTCGAACCCGAATAACCACGACTCGAACGTCGTCACGCTGACGGTCACGGCCAACGCCACGCCGGCGATCACGACGCTCGATCCTTCGACGGTGAACGCCGGAAGCCAGCCGTTCACGCTGAGTGTGCTGGGAACGAACTTCGCTTCAGGCGCTGCGGTCAAGATCAACGGCGCCACCCGCTCGACGACCTTCGTGAGCTCCACGAAGCTGACCGCCGGCGTGGTCACCAGCGACCTGGCGTCGCCCGGGAGCCTCGCCGTCACGGTCACGAACCCCGGCGGCGCGGTCTCCGCACCGGCGACTCTCACGGTCACCTCGGCGACTCAGCCGACGATTACATCGATCAGCCCCAACACCGTGACCGGGGGGACAAACGGCTTCACGCTTTCGATCGTCGGGACGAACTACGTCGCTGGTGCCAGCGCGAAAGTCAATGCCTCGGCGCGGTCGACCACGTTCGTCGATGCCCAGCACCTCACCGCCACCATCCTCCGCAGTGATATCGCCACGGCCGGAACGCTGTCGATCACGGTCACGAATCCGGGAGCGAGCGGCGAGACGTCGAACTCCATGCCGCTGACCGTCGTCTTCGCGAATTCGCCAGTCATCACCAGCCTCGATCCACTCGGACTCCCCTCCGGATCGCCGGCCACCAAGATCCTGGTCAACGGCACGGGCTTCGATGTTACCGACACCGTCTTCGTCAACGCCGCAGCACACCCGACGGAATTCGTCAGCGCCACGCAGCTCGCAGTAACGCTTTCTGCCGATGACTTGGCGTCACCGACGACTCTGTCGATCACCGTCGCCCACACCACCGGAGAAGTCTCCGGACCGGCGACCTTCAACGTGTCCGATGCCTCCGGCCCGCTCATCTCGTCGATCAGCCCGTCAAGCGTTTCCGTCGGCGGAGCGGGATTCACGATGACCGTGATCGGCGAGAACTTCGACACGCAGGCGGTGGTCTCGGTCGATACGACGCCGCGCACGACGCAGTTCATCAGCACGGCCCAACTCACGACGGTGATCAACGCCTCCGACCTGACGACAGCGAGAAATGTGCCGATCGCCGTCATCAACGCCGGCGGCGTCACCTCGCCGTCGGTGAACCTCGCGGTCGGCGTCAACCCGCCTGCGATCTCGAGCGTCAGGCCGACGACAGTGATCGCCGGCGACGTCGGATTCACGCTGACCGTTAGCGGCAGCGGCTTCAGCGACGCCTCGATCATCAACGTCAACGGCACGACGAAGACGACGACCTTCAACAGCGGCGCCGGCACGCTCACCGCCGCGATCACGGCCGACGACATCGCAACACCCGGGACGCTCTTCGTCACCGTGACCGACAGCGGTCTGACCTCGAGCGCCGCCAGAGTCACCGTGCTCCAGCCGAATATTCTCTCGATCAACCCGGTGGGCATCGCCGCCGGCAGCGGCGACACGACGCTCGTCGTCTCTGGGGCGGCATTCCTCACGACCTCAAAAATCGTCTTTCTCGGCACGGATCGCGCCACGACTTTCACCGGCGCCACTGGCACGCTCTCGACCACGCTGACGGCGACGGATCTCGCTTCCGCAGGAGACTTTGGCGTCAGCGTCAGGAACTCGCCGACCGCGACATCGCAGCCGTTCATTCTTCACGTCGTCAATCCCGGCGATCCGCGGATCGACCGCCTTTCGCCGTCATTCGTGATTGCCGGCACGAGCTCGGCGGATATCCACGTGATCGGCGGCAATTTCCTCCCGGGCTCGCTCGTCCAGGCCAATGGGTTTCAGCGTCCGACGCAGTACGTGAGCAGCAGCGAGCTGATCGTCTCGCTCAACTCGGCCCAGTTGGTGAACCCCGGAGCGCTTCCGATTGTCGTGGTCAATCCCGATGCCAGCCGCTCGTTCGCCGTCAATTTGCAGATTGCGTCTACAGCGCCGCCGGCCAGACGGCGCCCGGCAGGGCACTAGAAGAAGTGCAGTAGACTAGCGCCCTGATCCGGAGCCTTCCTTGCATCGCGGCGACGACGAAGACGACGATTTCGACAAGACGCTGTCGCTACGGCCTATCCCGCCGTTGCCCGGTCGTCCCGACAAGCGGCCTGCCGAACGGCAGCCGGCGGGCGCGGTCCGCATTTTTCTGGTCACGATCGTGGTCATCGCCGTGCTCTATCTCGCCCGGCCGGTGGTCGTGCCGATAGCGGTCGCGATCCTTTTCGCGTTTCTCCTCACACCCATCGTCACATACCTGGAGAGGACGTTCATTCGCCGCACAGGAGCAATCGTGCTCTCCCTCGGCATCTTCGTCGCGGGGCTGGGATTTGGCGGATGGTGGATCTACCGGCAGTTCAACGCCGTCGCCACCGGGATCTCCGAGGCGGCGAACAGCGCGCAAATCCAACAGAAGCTGGTCTTCTTCCGCAGCTTCCTCCAGCGGACCTCGGGCGGCATCGCGAGCCTGCAGCGCGTGGCCGAGTCGACGGCGGAGAAGCCGGAGAAGGCCGATCTGACCGTTCGCGTCGTCCCCGAGAGACGAAACGTCGCGGAGCGCTACAAAGCCGTCGCGCCGACCGTCGAATTTGCCGCAGCAGGATTCCTTGTCATCGTGCTCGTCTTCTTCCTGCTGATGGACCGCGAGCAGTTGCGCGACAAAATGCTGCGCCTCGCCGGGCGAGCCCATCTCACCGTGACCACGCAGGCCATCGGCGAGACCTCGGAGCGCATCAGCCGCTACCTGCTGACGATCGCGTTGATCAACGTCGGCTTCGGCGCGCTCATCGGATTCGGTCTCTTCGTGCTCAGCGTTCCCAACGCCGCGCTCTGGGGCGTGCTCGCGGGATTGCTGCGTTTCGTGCCCTACATCGGGACCGTGCTCAGCGCCGCCTTTCCCACGTTTCTCGCATTGGCCGTCTTTCCGAACTGGTATCAGCCGTTCGGCGTGCTGGCGCTCTTCGTGCTGACCGATCAGCTCCTGGGAGGATTCCTCGAACCGCTCGTCATTGGCCACCGCGTCGGCGTGTCGCCCATCGCCCTGCTGGTCTCAGCGATCTTCTGGGGCTGGCTCTGGGGTCCGGTGGGGCTGCTGCTGGCGACGCCGATCTCGGTCTGCCTCACGGTCGGCGGCGAGTTCATCCCCGCCCTCAGGGTGTTCTCGATCATGTTCGGCGCGGAGGATCCGCTCGAAGGTTACCTGAGTTTCTACAACCGCCTCCTCATGCGCGACCGCACAGGCGGCATCGCCATCGCGGACCGCTACGTCGAGTCCTCGACCATGGAGGAAACGTTCACTGATCTCTTCATTCCGACGCTGACGTTCGCGGCGGAGGAGCTCGAGCGGAAGCGGATCTCGCCGGCCAATGATCATTTCATCAAGGACGTCATCCGCGAGCTCATCGTTCGCTTCGGCGACCGCAATGCCGGCAGTCCCGACGCCGAGAGGCACATCGTTGCCGTCTCGGTCGCGGGCGAGCGGCTGTCGCTTGGCACGATGATGCTGACCCAGCTCCTGCGCGGCGACGCGTACTCGGTGGATTACTTCACGGACCTCCCGGACAACGAGCTCGTGGCGTTTCTCGGCGAGGTGCGGCCGGAGGCTGTCTTCGTGTCGTGTACCAACGCCGATCATCTCGAGCGCGGCTACTCGCTGATCCAGCTCATCGCCGAGCAGTTTCCGGATCTCATGATCGTCGCGGGCGGCTCCGCGTTCGCCGCCGACGCTTCCCGGACCCTGGCATCGGGCGCGACGTACGTTCCGGCGACCCTGACCGAAGCAAAAGAGGATTTCCTGAATCGCCGCAAGAGCCAGCGCCGCCGCAGCCAGAAGAGCATGACCTTCAGCGGGACGAGATTTCGCGTGCCGCCGCCGGCGTAGGGCGGTCTAGCCGCGCAATGCCTTCTTTTGCAGGCGCATCGCCGGCGGCGCAGTTGGCGCGGCTGGCGCCGTCGATGGTTTGGCTAGCTTGCCGGCGCGCAGGGCTCGGTCCTTCGCGCGCTGCGCCGTTCTCCGACGCCGTTCGATTGCGGACCGCGCTTTATCACCGTTGATTCTGGACATGGGTTTCTCCGATCGCCGGCACTGTATCACGCGGGTCCTACCCCGGCGGCCACCCGAAATTCCGTCCGCCGAGGATGTGGAAGTGGATGTGGAAGACGGTTTGTCCCGCGGCCTCGCCGGTGTTGACCACGAGGCGGTAGCCGTTGGTGTTGAGCTGGCGATCGCGGGCG
>DASQGS010000249.1:0-4303 GCA_035632455.1 Thermoanaerobaculia bacterium
CTCGATTCTCGATCTCTCGATCGACGGCAACGACCTCTGGGCCGCCAGCGCGTACGGCGTCCAGCTCTACGACCGGCAGGCCGATCCGCCGGCGATCGTGGCGTCGGTCCCGGTGTCCGGCGTCACGCGCCTCGTGCGCGCAGCGAACGGCGTGGCGTACGTCGCCAGCGGCTCGAGCCTCTACGTGATGCGCAAGAACGGCCACGCCATCGAGCTCGTGCGGTCGATGGACATCGGCGGCACGGCGAACGATCTCCTCCTTCTGGCTCCGTATCTCTACGTTGCGGCGACGAACGGCGAATGAGGATATGGTTGAGCCCCGAGAGGGGCGAAAGAGAGGGAGAGACCCATGGCCTACACCAGTCTGTTAACGCATATCGTCTTCAGCACAAGAGACCGGCACACATTCTGGTTCGGGTTGCGAAGTACATCGATGGCCAGGAGGAGCATCATCGCCGGCCGACGTTTCAGGACGAATTGCGTGCATTGCTCCGGCGGCTCGGTATGACTGTCGACGAACGATACCTTTGGTTGTGAGCTCTTTCGCCCCGTCGGGGATCAACACATTTTCTGTTCGCGTTCATTGACCCTAGGCTCACGCCCAGGGCTTCAGCTCTGGCGCGCCTTCGGCGCTGCGCGAGCATTCTCAATTCTATTTCTACTTCAACTTCTCAATTCGTCCCGAGCCACGAGCGCTGCCGTTTCCTTTCTCGATTCTGCATTCTGCGTTCTGCGTTCTGCATTCCCATGCCGCATCCCGAAACGAGCTTCAATCGTGTTACCGCCCCCCGACGAGCCGCAGTACACTCCCCCACCGCATGATCGAACGCAACGACGCCCTGATCGCCGATGTGCGCCGCTTCGTCGCGAAAAGCGGCGTGCTCCGGACGCTCACCACCGCGGGCGACGGCCGGCAGCGCAACGTCACCGGCGCCTCGGTCGAGCTGCGGGCGCTCCTTCTTGCGACGCTGCACGAGGTCACCGGCAAGCGCATCGCCGTGATCATGCCGGGCGACGCGGCGGTGGAGGACTTCGCCACCGCGCTCCGGCTGTTCCATCGCGATCCGCTGCGCGTGTCCGTGTACCCGAGTCCGTCGCTCTCGCCGTACCAGGACATCGGCCCGTCGCTCGGCGTCGCGCGCGACGAGATCCGGGCCATGGCGCTGCTCGCGGACCGGCAGGTGGACATCCTCATCGTGCCGGTGCGGGCGCTCTTTTCGCGCCTGCCGAAGAGCGACCATTTCCGGTCGCGGCTGATGCGGCTGGCCGCCGGAGCGGACATCGACGTGCACCAGGTGCTGCAGACGCTCGTCGAGAACGGCTTCGTCCGCACCGATCTCGTCGGAGAGTCGGGCGAGCTCGCCTTCCGCGGCGGCATCCTCGACCTCTTCCCACCGAGCACGCCGAAGCCCGTGCGCATCGAGCTCTTCGGCGACACGATCGAGTCCCTGCGCTGGTTCGACATCGAGACCCAACGCTCCGAGGAGAGCATCGAAGCCGTCACCGTCGTCCCGATGACCCAGTTTCCGCTCACGCCGGAGGTTCGGACTGCGCTCGCGCGCCGGCTGTCGCTCGATTTCAATGATCCGCATTTCAAGCGCGACCTCGCGGAGAAGATCGATCGCCTCGCCGAGAACGGCACGTTTCCCGGCATCGAGCACTACCTGCCGGTTGCGGCCGAGACGGTCGGGCTCAGCGAGTATCTCGAGCCCGAGGGCGAATGGCTCACGGCGCTCGTCGAGCCGGACCAGATCTCAACGACAGTTGCGAGGTACGAGTCTCTGCTGCGCGCCGAGTACGAGACCGCCGCGGAAAAGGGCCACGCCGTCTACGCGCCGGAGAGGCTGGTCACGCCGGGCGATCGGATCGTTCAGGTCACGGAGCGGTCGCCGCTGGCGCTGAGCGAAGTCCACATCGCATCGAGTGCGGCCGAGGAGATCCGCGTGCATGCCACGCCGATGGCGCGCTACTCGAATCGATTGGCGGGATTCGCCGCGGACGTGACGCAGGGCCACAACGACGGAAGGCGTCAAGTCTTCCTCGCCGCGACGAAAGGCGGCGTCGAGAAGGTCGAGCGTCTGCTCAAGGAATACGACGTCCCGTTCTCCGCATCGAGCGAGACTCTTCGGGACGAGCTGGTCCTCGCCACCGGAAACCTTCCCCGAGGCTTCGACTTCGCCCATATCGGGCTGACCATCTTCTCGGAATGGGACCTCTTCGACCCGCCGACCTCGACCAGAGTCGGCGGCAAGAAGCGCGCCTCCGACTCGTTCCTCACCGATCTCCGCGATCTGAAGTCCGGCGACTACATCGTTCTCGTCGATCACGGCGTCGGCCGCTTCCTCGGTCTGCAGCGCATTCCGTTCGGCACCAGCGAGCGCGAGGTCATGGAGATCGAGTACTCCGCCGGCGGCAAGCTGCTCATGCCGATGGAGAGCCTGAATCTGATCCAGAAATACTCCGGCGGCGCGGATCTCCAGCCGCACCTCGACAGGCTCGGCGGCACGGCCTGGGCACGCACGAAGGCCTCGGTCAAGAAGGCCATGCGCGACATGGCCGACGAGCTGCTCAAGCTCTACGCCACGCGCCAGATGGTCCAGGGGCACGCCTTCAGCAAGGACTCGCCGTGGCAGTTCGAGTTCGAGGACGCCTTCGAGTTCGACGAGACCGAGGACCAGATGTCGGCGATCGAAGACGTCAAGTCGGACATGGAATCGCGCCGGCCGATGGACCGGCTTCTCTGCGGCGACGTGGGATACGGCAAGACCGAGGTCGCCATGCGCGCCGCGTTCAAATCCGTGATGGACGGCAAGCAGGTCGCGGTGCTCGCGCCGACCACGATTCTTGCGTTCCAGCATCACCGGACGTTCATGCGCCGCTTCGCCTCGTTCCCGGTCACGATCGAGCTTCTCACGCGCTACTACTCGCCGAAACAGCAGAAGGAGATCGCCAAGAAGCTCGAGACCGGCGAGATCGACGTCGTCATCGGCACGCACCGGCTACTGTCGAAAGACATCCAGTTCAAAGACCTCGGCGTGCTGGTCGTGGACGAAGAGCAGCGTTTCGGCGTGGCCCAGAAAGAAAAGCTCAAGCAGATCAAGAAGGCCGTCGACGTCCTCTCCATGTCCGCGACGCCGATCCCGCGCACGCTGAATATGTCGCTCGTCGGCATCCGCGACATCTCCGTGATCGAGACGCCGCCGAAGGACCGGCTGGCCATCCAGACCGCGGTCGTGCCGTTCGGCGATCAGTTCATCCGCGAGGCCATCGAGTTCGAGACCGACCGCGGCGGCCAGATCTTCTTCGTGCACAACCGCGTCGAATCGATCTACGCTATCAAGGAGTATCTGGAGCGGCTGGTTCCCGGGCTACGCGTGATCGTCGGCCACGGCCAACTGGACGAGCGCGAGCTGGAGCGGGCCATGCTGGCGTTCATCAATCGCGAATACGATCTCCTGCTCTCCACGACGATCATCGAGACCGGCATCGATATCCCGGCGTGCAACACCATACTCATCAACCACGCCGAGCGATTCGGCCTCTCGCAGCTCTATCAATTGCGTGGCCGCGTCGGCCGCAGCGACCGCCTGGCGTTCTGCTATCTACTTGTCCCGTCCGATCGCATTCTCTCCTCGGATGCGCGCAAGCGTCTTGCCGCGATCCAGGAGTTCTCCGACCTCGGCGCCGGCTTCCGCATCGCCGCCCGCGACCTCGAGATCCGCGGCGCCGGCAACATCCTCGGCGGCGAGCAGAGCGGCCAGATCGCCGCCGTCGGCTTCGAGATGTACGCCCGCCTCCTCGACGAGACCATCCGCGAGATGAAGGGCGAGCGCATCGAGGAGGAGGTCGAGACCTCCATGAACCTCGGCCTCGACATCTACATCCCCAAGACCTACATCGCCGACGAGAACCTCCGCCTGACGTTCTACAAGAAGATCGCCTCGGCCTCGACCGCGCAGCGCATCGACGACGTCCGCAACGAGATGCGCGACCGCTTCGGCGCCCTCCCCGAAAACGTCGAGAACCTCTTCCGCTTCGTCCAGGTCAAACACCTCGCCCAATCCCTCGGCGTCATCTCCATCACCCGCGACGGCGCCCGCGGCATCGTCAAGCTCTCCCCAAAAGCCAAAGTCGATCCCGCCAAGCTCCTCGACCTCATCCAAGCCGATCCCCGCATCAAATTCTCCCCCAGCGGCGTGCTCTCGTTCCCGCTCAAGGCCCAGGCCGCAGAGGTGGTGGATGCGATTGAGGAGTTGTTGGGGAGGATCGCGTAGCGGAGTGCAGCCGTCCCGGCTGCTACCGC
>DASQGS010000250.1:0-3046 GCA_035632455.1 Thermoanaerobaculia bacterium
GGAGATCCTTCGCCGTCTATGCGGCTCAGGATGACGTGGGCCTTCTTCATCGCATCCCTCTCACGAGTTCCTCATACGTCTGCCTGTCGCGGATCAGTTCCACGCGATCGCCGTCGACCAGGACTTCGGGCGGGAGGAGGCGGGCGTTGTAGTGGGAGGCCATCGAGAATCCGTAGGCGCCTGCGTCGCAGAAGGCGAGGAGGTCGCCGGGCTTCGTGGCGTCGATCCGCCGTGCGACCGGATCGCCGGCGGCGTTGCGCGTGAAGACGTCGCCGGATTCGCAGAGGTTGCCGGCGACGACGACTTCCTCCTCCATCGCTTGTGCGTCGTGGCTGTCGCGCAGCGATGCCGGGCTCGCGTTGCTGGCGTTGACGATGTGATGGTAGGCGCCGTACTTGGACGGGCGCACGAGATGGTTGAATCCGGTGTCGACGCCGATCCATGGCAGTCTGCCGCCGCGGCGCTTGGCGGTGACGCGGGCCAGCAGCGTGCCGGACTGCGCGACAAGGTAGCGGCCGGGCTCGAGGATGGCTGTGAGGTTGTGGGCGCGGAACGCGTCGCCTGCGAGAGATGCGAGCTCGCGGCCGTAGCGGTCGATCGGGAAATCCTTGTCGCCGGGTTGGTAGGGGATGGACATGCTTCCGCCGAAGTTGATGAAGCGGAGGTTCGGAAATCCGGCCGCGAGGTCGATGAGCCTGCGCGCGGATTCGAGCAGCGGGGCGACGGAGTCGACGCCCGATCCGATGTGGGCGTGGAGTCCGACGACGCTCCTGCCGCTTCGCTCGATGGTCTTGCCCGCGGCATCGACGTCGTTGCGATCGATGCCGAATTTCACGCCCTCGCCTGCGGTGACCACGTCGTGATGGTGGCCTGCGCCGACGTCGGTGTTGACGCGAAGGGCGATGGGATTGCGAATGCCGGCGGCGAGGACGCGATCGATCTCCGAGGCGGAGTTGAGATTGACGACGATCGCGGGATCGGGAATCGCGCGGAGGTCGTCGTCGGAGACGTTCGAGCACGTGAACCAGATCTCGTCCGGCGCGAAACCGGCGCGCCGCGCGATGAAGATCTCCCCAGGCGAGACGGCATCGCAGCCGAATCCCTCGCGCCGGATGAGGTCGAGAATGGCCAGGCTCCCGTTCGCTTTCATCGCGTAAAACGGACGGAATGGGAGGGCTGCGAAGGCGCGCTTGACGTTAGCGGTCTGGCGCCGGATGACGGCTGCGTCGTAGACGAAAAGCGGCGTGCCGAACCGGGCGGCGAGATCGATTGCCGGGACCCCGCCGATGTACAGAACGCCGTTCTGGACCTGCATAGAGAGTGCGCAGTTTGGGCGAAGCGGGATATCGAGTCAAATGCTGAATGCTGAATTGGAAGCAAAGGCGGCTCACGCGAAGACGCGAAGGCGCGAAGGCAAGCGATCGTGTCATCCTGAGCCGGCGGAGCCCCGGAGGGGTGAAGCGCGGCGAAGGATCTCCTCGCCACGAACCTCGATACAGCCAAGGAGATCCTTCGCCGCGCTACGCCCCCGCCGGGGGCTTCGCCGGCTCAGGATGAGGTGTGTCTCTGCGATAATGCCGCTCCATGCAGTCCTACCTGACCCTCGTGCGGCACATCCTCGATCAGGGAGTCGAGAAGGGCGATCGCACGGGTACGGGGACGCGCAGTATTTTCGGGTACCAGATGCGGTTCGATCTCGGCGCCGGGTTTCCGCTGCTGACCACGAAGAAGATGCACCTGCGATCGATCGTGTATGAGCTGCTCTGGTTTCTCCGAGGCGACACGAACGTCGGATGGCTGCGCGAGAACAAGGTGACGATCTGGGACGAGTGGGCCGACGCGGACGGCGAGCTCGGGCCGGTGTACGGCTATCAATGGCGCTCCTGGCCCGCGCCGGACGGGCGGCACATCGATCAGATCACGAACGTGATCGCCGAGATCCGGCGAAATCCTGACTCGCGGCGCCTTCTGGTCAGCGCATGGAATGTCGCGGATCTGGATCGCATGGCGTTGCAGCCGTGTCACGCCTTGTTTCAGTTCTACGTCGCGAACGGCCGCCTTTCGTGCCAGCTTTACCAGCGCAGCGCGGACGTTTTCCTCGGCGTGCCGTTCAACATCGCGTCCTACGCCTTGCTGACGATGATGGTGGCGCAGGTCTGCGACCTCGCGCCGGGCGAGCTGATCATCACGTTCGGCGACGTTCACCTCTACAGCAACCATGTCGAGCAGGCGTGTACGCAACTCGAGCGCGAGCCGAAGGCGCTGCCGGCGATGCGCCTCAATCCGGAGATCCGATCGATCTTCGATTTTCGCTACGGCGACTTCACGCTCGAGGGGTACGATCCCCATCCTTCGATCAAGGCGCCGATTGCCGTATGACCATCTCCGTCATTGCCGCGGTGTCTGCGAACGGCATCATCGGCCGCGGCGGCGCGCTGCCGTGGCGCCAGTCGGCCGATTTGAAGCGATTCAAGGCCCTGACGATGGGGCATCACGTGATCATGGGGCGGAAGACGTTCGATGAGGTGGGACGTCCGTTGCCCGGGCGGCCGACGATCGTGGTCACGCGCAACCGCGACTTCACGCCCGCCGGTACGCGGTCCGTGGGCTCGCTGGAGGAAGCGTTGGCGCTGGCGGAGAACGATCCCGAGGTCTTCATCGTGGGAGGCGGAGAGATCTACGTCCAGGCTCTGCCGCGTGCCGGACGCCTTTACCTCACGCGCATTCACGCCGAGGTGGAAGGCGATACGCAGTTCCCGGAGATCGATGCCTCGGAATGGCGCCTGATCGACTCGGAGCACTGCGAGGCCGACGAGAACAACCAGTATCCGTACAGCTTCCTCACGTATGAGCGCGCACGCCCGAGCGGTCACCTCGTTGCGGAGTACACGGAGGCTGGGTGATCACGTCATCCTGAGAGGCTGTGAAGGAATCGACCTTTCTGATATTGCCGGTTTTTTCTGGTATCGCTGCGCGACGGAGGCGAGACGTTCTACTCGGGCCGGCGAACGGGCTGACGGGTCAGAATGTCGCGCTGGACTCCCGA
>DASQGS010000251.1:0-3416 GCA_035632455.1 Thermoanaerobaculia bacterium
CGTCGTCTCCTGGACCGGAGCAAAGCCCGACGAGATCGAGGACGTCATCGCCGGCGTTGGCCGTCACAAAGAGCCACTCGAGTTGCCGTCGCCGCTCGGACGCGACGTCTATCTTCCTTTGATCGTCGGCGGCAAGACCACCGGCGCGCTCGTGGCGAGAGGGACGGACGCTTCGAAACAGGCGTTGGAGTCGGCGGCACGGCTCGTCGCTCTGGCGGTCGAACGCGAACGATTCATCGAAGAGAATGCGCACCTGCAGGCATTGCGTGAAAGCGAGGCGCTGAAGACGTCTCTGTTGCGAGCGATTTCGCACGACCTCACCACACCGATCACGGCGATCACAATCAGGACTGATTCGATTCGGCGGCGCGCGGGAAGTGATCGCGAGATTCAGGAGGATGCCGTCTCGATCGCCGAGGAAACGAACCGGCTGAGGCGGCGAATCGACAATCTCCTGGCCATGGCGCGACTCGAGGCCGGAAAGATGAAGCCGCGCATCGAGCCGACTCCTCCCGGCGATCTCTTTCGCGCTGCAAGAGAGAACCTCCCGCTGGTGTTCACCTCGCGGTCAGTCACTCTCCATGTCGACGACGACTGTCCGGACGTCAACGCCGACCCATCGCTCGTCCTGGAGGTCCTCGTCAACCTCATCGAAAACGCGCATCGGGTTTCTCCGGCAGCGTCGGCAATCGAAATCTCGGCTCGCCGTCATCCGCTCGATCCCGGACGAGTGCGCATCGAGATCGCCGATCGAGGACCGGGCCTGCCTTCTGCCTTGACGGACAAGGACGGCAATTTCATCGTTGAGACCACGGATCTCGCGCAGCACGGACTGGGCCTGGAGATCGCGCGCAGCCTGGCCGCGGCGAACGGCGGAGCCATCGGCCTTTCGCCTCGTCCGGGAGGTGGAACCGTGGCGCGGATCGACCTGCCGGCCGCGCTGCTGTCGCAGGAGGCCCAGAGGTGACGATCGCGCCGGTCATCCTCGTCGTCGATGACGACCCCTCGATTCGCGAATCGCTCTCCCGCGAGCTTCGTGCCGCCGGCTATACGATCACGCTCGCGAACGACGGCGCGGAAGGGCTGACTTCATTTCAGACGCGGTCGCCGGATCTCATCCTCACCGATCTGGCCATGCCTCGTTCCGATGGATTCGAGCTGATCGCAGCGGTCCGCGCGAGCTCGCGCGTACCGATCATCGTGCTCTCCGTCAGAGGCGCTGACGCCGACAAAGTGCGCGCCCTCGATCTCGGCGCCGACGACTTCGTGACGAAACCGTTCTCCGTGACGGAATTGCTCGCACGCGTGCGCACTCAGCTTCGAAGAATCGCCGGTGCACCAACGAAGGTCCTGAGCTTCCCCGGCCTGACGGTCGACCTCGACCGGCGCAGAGTGGTTCAGGGCGATCGGGAGCTTCGGCTCACCCCGACGGAGTTCGCTCTGCTCGAGCTGCTCGCCACAAATGCCGGCAAGCCGATGTTCATGGACCAGATCATCGCCCGCGTGTGGCGCTCCGCGCCCGGCACGACACACGACACGGTCCGTGTGCACATGAGCTCCTTGCGAAAAAAGATCGAGCCCGACCCATCGGACCCTCGCTACATCGTCACCGAGCCGTGGGTCGGATATCGATTCGTGGCGGAGCCGATCTGATCTTTGGTGTCGCACTCCACGCGATACTCCCCGACCTTTCGACACTCTTAATCCATTCTTAAGGCGATCTCATGGACATCGTCCGCGTTTCTTAGCGCCGGACGCCTCCAGCCGCTGTTTCGATGTTGGGAGGCGGCTCATGAGCGCGATCATTCTTGCCCGTCACGCCACGACGACCGCGGCGCTTGCTGTGCTGTTCTGGCTCGGCGCTGCGGCCGCGGTTGCGGTAACGCACCAGAAACTCGACCCACTCTCGCCCGGCGGCTGTGCAACCGTCAGCGCCCTGATCATTGTCATCGCTGCCTACGGGTACATGCGCATTGGCGGGCGCGAGGCCACTGTCGAGCAGGCGTTGCTCGTCGGTGTTACCTGGACACTGCTCTCGATTGCCACGGAGCTGCTCGGCCTGACGCATTCGGCGCACCCGTACTATCCGCTCCTCGGCTCGCCGGACCACACCATCGTCCGCGACGCGCTCCTCATGGTGTGGATCAGCGCACCCGCGGTATTCGCGAGGCGTCGGGCGTGATGGGAGTCTTCCTGGCGGCGACGATGTCGCTCCACGGCTGGATCGACGGCTACTACAGCCGAAACACGAACGATCCCGAACCGAAGGTCAACTTCTTCAGCGGCATCGGCACGACCGCGCATCGCGCGAACGAACCTGCGCTGAACATTGTCGCCCTCGACCTGGCGCGCGATCCGAAACCGGTTGGCTTCCACCTAACGCTCGTCGCCGGCGATTCCGCGGATGTCGTTCACTCCGGTGAGCCTCACCCCCATCGACACCCGCTGCGAAATATCTACCAGGCGTCCGTGACGTACGAAGCTCCGGTCGGGCGCGGCCTTCTCGTCGAGGCGGGGATCTATCCGTCGCACATCGGATTCGAAGGCTTCTTCACGAAGGACAACTGGAATTACACGCGGGGCTGGCTCGGTGAGCTGTCGCCTTACTACCAGACGGGAATCAAGGCAGCGTACGCATGGAACGACCGCTGGTCCGGGCAGGTGCACGTCCTTCGCGGCTGGCAACTCATTGGTGACAACAACTCCGCGCCGGCGTTCGGAACACAGATCGCGTTCAGCGGATCACGACTCGGCGCGTCGTTCAACACGTTCATCGGCCCCGAGCTCCCGCGCGACGACCGGCACCTGCGCAAATTCGGAGATGTCGTCGCCACGTGGAAGACAACGGCACAACTGACGATCGGCGCTTCCGTTGATCGCGGCCGCCAGGAATACGGGGCAACGCGTGCTGCAATCTGGCTTGGTCTCGCGGCGTACGCCCGCTACGCGTTGAACGTTCGTCACGCCATTGCCGCGCGCGCGGAACGCTTCAACGACCGCGATGCAGGCATCAGCGGCGTCGCGCAGGCGCTGGACGAGGGCACTCTGACGTACGAGTTCCGGCCGTCATCTCACTGGATTCTGAAATTCGAAGGCAGACGCGATCGCTCGACTGCCCCGGTGTTTGCCGGATCTAACAACCAGACGCTGGCCATCGTCAGCGCGGTCGCCGCTTTCTGAAGGAGCTGCAATGGCTGACATCGTCTTTGTTCTCGTCACGGTCTTCCTCTTCGCGCTGTCGATCGCGTACACGCACGCTTGCGAGAAGGTGTAGCGATGGGTCTCGAAACAATCCTCGGCCTCATCGTCTCGGTCGCTGCACTCGCGTACCTCTTCTATGCGCTCCTGCGGCCGGAGGATCTCTAAATGCTCACCCTCAAGATCGTTGTCTATTTCGCGCTCGTCCTCGCCATCGC
>DASQGS010000252.1:0-9152 GCA_035632455.1 Thermoanaerobaculia bacterium
GGAGCCGGCGTCGCGCGCCGCGCGTAGGCGTGGATTGGAGGTCTACTGTTCGTCGCTCGCGAGGTTTGTCAACACCGGCCCGGCGTTCGATGCCGTGACGCTGTTCCACGTCTTTGAGAGTCTGCCGGATCCCCACGATGCGCTTTCGCGGATTAAGGATCTGCTCAAGCCTGGCGGTGTCCTGTTCGTCACGGCGTTTGACACCGAAGGGATGCTCGCACTTTTCAGCGGCCGGCGGCAGACGATGCTGAACCTTCGAGCGCACCTGATTCTCTACTCGCGCTCGGCGCTGATCGAGCTGCTGGAGCGTTCGGGATTTGAGATCCTCTCAATCGGCCCCGATCTCGAGTACCGCGATCACAAGTTCCTTCGTCATCGACTTGGTACGCGCGTCCCTAAGATCGCTCCGATTCTACGGGCCGCCCTCAAGCTTCTTCCCGACCCTCTGCCGGTCAGCGCCGGGTCGATCCGCATCGTGGCCAAGCGGCGCGCCGGGCCATCGGTCGAAGTGCGAGCCATCCGTTCTGTGGAGCCGACGCATGCCCGGTGAGCCGGGGGCGCCTGGAGCGGTTGCACCCGATTCAAGATTCACGATCCGCGCGTACGAGCCGGGTGACGAGAGCGCGATTCTCGAACTCTTCGCCCGCGCCTTTGGCGTTTCTCGCACCGTCGCCCACTGGCGCTGGGAATTCGAGCAAAATCCCCTCGGCGCGCGGCGCATCAGTCTTGCCTTCGACTCGGATGGCCGCCTCGTCGGCCAATATGCAGGGTATCCAGTGTCATTTCGCGACGGCGACGCCGGCTTCATGGCGCATCAGATCGGCGACACCATGACCGATGTCTCGGTACGCCACGTCGGCCGCGGTCCGACCAGCATTTTCGGGCAGATCGCCGGCCATTTCTATCGCACGTATTGCGACGGACAAGTGGCATTCAACTACGGCTTCAACGTCAGCAACGTCCAGAAGTTCTCGATGCGTTTTCTCCGGAGCGATCGCGTCGAACCGGTTCCATATCGCGTTCGCGATCTCCGAGCCGATCCGATCGCGCGGATTCCTCGTGCGGCACGTTGGCTCCGCGGATTTCAACTCGAACTGGTCACGGATCCGGGCGAGGAGTGGGATCGCTTCTTCGAGCAGGTCGCGCCGGCGTATCGCTTCCTCACACGCCGCGACGCGCAATACATCCGTTGGCGATATTTGGAGCATCCGGGCCGGACATGCTTCATCGTCGCCATTCGTAAGTGGCGCCGTCTCGCCGGCTGGAGCGTCTTCCGTGTGCGGGAGCATCGGTTGATCTGGGGAGACGCGCTGTTCGATCCACGGCATCCGGAGGCCGTCGAAGTGCTGCTCAGACACATCGTGCCGGGCTATCCGGTGGATGCGCTGGAAGCGTGGTTTCCGAAACGCCCGGAGTGGTTCGACGCGATCCTGGCCAACCTGCGGCTGGAGGTTCGCACGGAGCCACAGGACCTCGCGCTCATGTGCGTGCCCTTTGCGATACCGGATGCCACGGCCAGGATGCGCGAGCGACTCTACTACACCATGGGTGACAGCGACCTGTTCTGAGTCGACTGTGCAATGATCCTCATTGATGAGCAGGGACGATCTGCGCGAGCGTGTCGCGTCTCGATACGCCTCGCGATTTCTTCGCGGATACGCCCGCGGCAAGATCGGAATTGATCCGGTCTACCACGCCGTAGGGGAGCGATTGTCAGGTCAGACCCTGCCGTTGCTCGACGTCGGCTGCGGCGCGGGCGTCCTGGCAGTCTATCTGCGCGAGAGCGGCATGACCGTGCCAATCGTCGGGATCGATCACGATGCGGCAAAGATCGCCCATGCCGAGAGCGCCACCGCGGCGTATCGCGACGTGCGCTTCATCTCAGGCGACGTCAGAAATCTCCCTGATTTCCTAGGCAGCGTGCTGCTCATCGATGTCCTTCACTACGTGGCTGGCGAGGATCAACGCCGTTTGCTCGAAGATGTCGTCCGCCGCACGGCGCCCGGCGGCGTAGTGCTCATACGCGAGGCCGTTCGCGATGGCACGTGGCATTACCGCGTCGCGGTAATTCAGGAGACGCTTTCCCGCCTCGTCCGTTGGCTGAAAGCGGAACGGCTGCATTTCGCGAGCCGCGATGAGATCGTCGCGCCGTTTCGCGACGCCGGCTTCTCGGCCGACGTCGTGCCCATGTGGGGAGGCACGCCGTTCAACAACTACCTGTTCGTCTTCAGGCGTGAATGACGTGTCATCCTGAGGTGGCGGAACCCCGGAGGGGTGGAGCGCGCCGAAGGATCTCCTTGCGAGAACCGCAATCGAGCGGCTCTGGATCGCACTTTCGTCTTCACCGGCCGGCCGCGCCCTACTGCACCTGCTCATCATCTGGAATCACGAACGTGTAGCCAAGCGACTTGAGCTCGGCGACGACTCGTGTCAGGCAGGCGAGGCTTCCGGCGTTGCGGCCGCCCGCGAGGCGGCCTTGATGCATGGCGATGATCGCGCCCGGGTGGACGCCGGCAATGACGCGATGCGCGACGGCGTCGATATCGGTATTCACGCCGTCGAGCGCGCGAACCGACCAGCCCGTGAGACGAAGGCCGCGCGCAGCGAGATGAGGATGCACGAACGGATTCTTCATTCCAACCGGTGCCCGAAACCAGCGCGTCGTCGCGCCGGTTGCGTCCTCGATCGCACCAGCGGCGGCGTCGATCTCCCTCGCGATCGAAACTGGCGGCAGACACCAGAACGTCGCACTCGGATGGGTCTCGGAGTGATTGCCGATCGTATGCCCGCGAGCGGCGATGGCCCGCGCTCGATCGGGATACGCCCGCACGAGTGCGCCCTTGACGAAGAACGTGGCCTTCACTCCGTGCTCGTCGAGGAGATCGAGGATCGCCTCGGTGTCGTCGGTCGGTCCGTCGTCGATGGTCAGCCACACATCGCGCCGGCTGGTCGTGAAGTGAGTGGCCACCGGCCCGAGCCACTTCGCGT
Organism: Thermoanaerobaculia bacterium; assembly: GCA_035632455.1. Lineage (GTDB taxonomy): Bacteria > Acidobacteriota > Thermoanaerobaculia > Gp7-AA8 > Gp7-AA8 > DASQGS01. Next base: position 2,989 of record DASQGS010000252.1, read on the forward strand.
TTGGCGAGAGCGTCGGGTAGAGCAGCAGGGCATGCGACAGCGCGAGCACCGCCAAGCCCGCGAAAGGCGCCCTCGTCCACAGCAGCACGAGGGCAACCGGAGCTGCGGCGGCGAACGCGAGGATCACCCTGCGCATGGTGGGCTTCCGTACTCTCTGTCCAGCGCTTCGAGCCGGCGACGCATCGCGAACAACACCACCGCCGCGGCTCCGTTCATCGCGAAGACAGCGATCGCGATCCACGCGACCGGCCGGACCCATCCGGCTGCGCCGGCGAAGTACGCCGAGGCCAGCAGGAGAATCGCCATCTGAACGATGGAGTTGAGTCTGATGTTGTTCTCGATCCTCGACCCGGCTGTAGCATTCCACAGTGGCACGAGAACTGCGCCCGTGGCAATGAAGGTGATCTCCACAAGAACCGCGGCAAGGAACGGCGTCAGCGCGACCGCGAGTGCGCGCCATGGCCCTGCCACGTGCCACCGCGACGTGATGAACGCGGCGAGATAGCACGACTGCGTCAGCAGAGTCCACGCTGCGATCGAGTACTGCTCGACCGCGCTCTGATCGCGATCGATCGCCAACGCCACTCGATCGAGTCGCTGTGTTTGGGTCGCGGCTGCGCGAAACCGGTACCAGGCGAAGAGGCGAAAGACGGCGAAGCGAAAGCGCGACGGCAGCCAGCGCGCCTCCGGGTGATCCCAGACCACGCGCATCATGCGAGATCCTCGGCGAACGGCTCGAACGTGAACCACTGGTACCAAGTCTCGCGAATCACCTGCTCCAGCCGCTCCGTCCACGCAGCGACAGCGATCGCAAGATCCTCGTCGCGATTGCGGCTTCTTCGCACGACTTCGATCGGTGGACAGGTAATCAGGCGATAGCGACGCCGGCCGAGGCGCACCACGAACAGCGGATAGATCCGAACCCGCGCGGCCATGGCCAGAGCGAACGGTCCGGATGGAATCAGCGTCGGCTTGCCGAAGAGTTTCGCTGGGAACGAGCCGATACCTTCGGTAACCCGGTCGCCTTGAATTGCCACGATCTTGCCCGCGTTGACGGCTTCCAGGAGCTCGAACGCGAGCTCGGCGGCCTTGGTGTTGAAATTGATGCGCAAGCCCTGCCCGAGCGTTCGCTCGTGCATCGCCGCCTCATACTCACGGGTGCGCTCGTCGCGCTCCGGTGCACGAATCATCATGATCCGGCGCTCCGACATCTCCGCGAACAGGTGCACGCCGAGGTCGTAGCTGCCCATGTGCGCGGTCAGAATGATCGCGCCCTCGGGGCGGGACTCCATCTCCTTGAAATGTTCCCATCCCGTGAACTCCCAATCCGGAATGACATGAAGCTCCTTGAATCGCACGGTGTCGGTGATGGTCCAGGCGAAGTTCCAGAAGACGCGATAGGTGCGAAGGAAATTGACGAGGGCGCTCGATCCCGGCTTGATTGCGGTGAGATTTCGCATCACTCCGCGCCGTCCCGGTCCCCACAGCAGAAAGAAAAGCGTCCATGAGGCCTCGACGATCGGCTCGATGAAGAGCGGCACGTTCAAGACTGCCCAGCGGAGGAACTGTCGCCAGAAGACCCCGCGAACGAGGAAGCGTTTCCACCAGGCGTTCCGGATCACGTGCGCATGATCTCGCCGAGCTTTCGGTCTACCGAGGGAATCGTTGGGCGCAGCGCCTGAAACAGTGCGCCTTGCATCAGCTCCTCGTCACCGGGATAGGTCGGCACAAAAGTCAGTGGGAATCTGGCGAAGATCTCTGCGTCGGAGCGTTTGCGCCGGCGCTGCACTTCGGAACGTTTGGCGACGATGTGATCGCCATTGCGAATGATCCAATCGAGCGCTCGAAACTGCATGGTCGTAAGCGGATCGTCGAACGCCGCCAGCGCCTGCGCACCGCTCTCGGGGAACAGGCGCCGCAGGAGAATGCGCTTGATGCGGCGTTTGACTCGCCGCCAGAGATTTGGCGCCGGCTGGGGGGCGGCATCGGCCGTGAACGGCTCGCGCGTCAACTCAAGCGCCCTCGGGTTGCGCCGAGTTGCATAGTGGTGGAGGCGATGCAGATATGTGAGGAAGATCGGCCCCGCCAGATCGTGCAGCAGATCGGCCTCGTAGTTCTTGATCGCGGTCTGCAGAGCATTGCGCTCAAACAAAACGCCTCGCTCGAAGTTGCCGAGCCGATTGCTCGTGGCGCTGGAGGCGTGACGAACCACGGCCCGCGGCTCCCACAGCACGCGAAATCCCGAGAGCCAAGCCCTCCAGCCGAAGTCCACGTCCTCGAGGTATGCGAAGTAATCGTCGTCGAATCCGCCGAGCTCGAGCAGCGGTTGCCGTCTGGCGATCATGTTTCCGCCGCAGGCGAAGAGAATCTCCGCGCCGGCCTCGGGCTCGGGACGGGATCCAAGGGGATCGCGGAATCCGTTCTGAAACGCGTGCCCATCGAACGTCAGCATGCCGCCGATGAAATCGATCAGTTTGCCGGAGATGTCGATGATCTTCCCCCCGACTGCGATGACATCGTCGGGCTGGTTGTCGATCGCGCCGGTCAGGGCGGCGAGCCATCCTTGCTCGGCGACGGCGTCGTTGTTGAGGAAGATGACGTTGCGCGCCTTCGAGGCCGACACGGCCGCCGCGAGCCCGCCGGTGAAACCGCGGTTCGACTCGAGACGGATGAGCCGGACGAGCGGAAATGCCGCGGCGATGGCCTCGGCGCTGCCGTCGGTCGAGCCGTTATCGACGACCGTCACGACCGCGCCGCCAAGTCCCGCGATCGCCGCGAGCTGCGGCTCGATCGAGCGCAGGCAGGCCAGCGTGTGCTCACGGCCGTTCCAATTCACGATGACGATATCGACAGCCGGCGACGTCAGAAGCTTCCTCCGATTTTGCGTTTGATGCGATCGAGAATCGACGGCGGATGCTCGGGAACCTGCATGCGCACGCTCCAGGAATCCTTCGTCACCTCGATCCGAGGATCGCGGCAGAAGGAGAGAAGCGGCTCGAGCACGCGCTCCCACTGATGGGCGACCGCGAAGGCGCGCGCTCCCGCCGACATGCGCGCGTGGCGCGCGGGGTCGCGGACGATGGCCACGAGCTCGCGCGCGAAGTCCGATGGTTCATTGCTTCGGATGATCGAGCCCGCATCGCACCACGCGAGGATTTCGTCAGTGCCCGGCGCCGAGCTGGTCACGATCGGCAGCCCGCCCCAGAGATAGTCGTAGATTCGCGTGCGCATCGAGAGGTCGGTCTCCAGTGATTGCGGAAACGTCAACAGCGAAAGAGCGAATCGCTCGAAGAATTCGGCGCGACGGCCATAGGCGACCCATGGCTCGAAACGCACGAGATCGCCGAGGTCGCGACGCTTGACGTACGCGACCGCCTCGGCGGCCCGTCCCTGCGGCGTGATCTCGGGATTCGGATGGCGCGTGAACGTCAGCGTAATTCCGGGAACGTCGCGTTGAGCCAGCGCCACGGCATCGATTGCTTTGATTGGATCGTACCAATCGTAGATGCCGCCGAAGAGGACTGCCGGCCGTTCGAGGTCGCGCTCGGCCGGTGGTCGCGGCGGCTGCACGCCGAACGGCGCGATGCGGATGAGCGACTCCAATCGCGGATCATGCTCAAACAGCTCCGGGTTGAGCCGGCCGGCGGCGAGAAACAGCCCGAGATAGAACTGGCGCTGGGTTTCCGATGCGCAGAGGAAGTAGTCACCTCGGAGGATCGACATCATCAGCGTCGCGTGGTCGTGCAGAAAGACCTCCGCGCCTCGGCTGCCGAAATAGTGCAGATTCTCGATGATGAACGGATCGTAGAGATCGACGACCGTCGGAATCGGGTGGCCGTGCGAGAACAGCTCGTTCGCCACGTGGCCTTGCACGACCGCGACCTCACTCGTGCTCGTCGCGCGCAAAATACTCTGCGGCGACACTGCCTCGCAGCGCGCATCCGGCACGTCGCCCCCGTCGGCGCTGATGACGGTGACGGAATACCCGCCGGCGACGAGAACGCGCGCCATCTCGAGAAATCGAATACCGATTCCGGCCGGCTGACCGTGTCCCAGCGGCTCTGGACAGACCAGAAGGACGCGCGTCATTTGCGTCCTCGTATTCTGTCGAGCATCGTGTGGATCTTCCACGTTTGCGATCGATAGATCGTCTCGAGGATGCCGTTGAGGCGGCCGATCTCGGCGTAGGTCGCGGCGTTTGTCGCGCTGGACTCGCGCAGGGCGGCGACGTGTTCGGCGTCCGTGCGCTCGAGCCCTGCGATCTGTGCGAGCAGCCTGGCGATCTCGGCCGCCTTCTGCTCATCGCTCCTTCGCGCCTCCGCCGCGGCAGCCTCCAGCGTGGCTATCGATCCCTCCAGGAATGCGATGCGTCCGAGGTGGCTGCCGATCTTGTCGTAGGTCGCCTGAAGCTCGCCGATGAGCGTCTGCTTGTCGGCCTCGAGGCGCTCACTGTCGCGTTGCAAGCGTGCGATGTCACGTTGCAAGCGTGCAATGTCGCGCTCGAAATGCGCGCCACGGCCTTGCTCTTCGAAGAGACGATTCTGCACATCGAGGGCCTGCCGCTTCCGGCTTTCGAGGACGCCCGCGATCAGGTTGTTGTCGATCAGCGCCGCGTGCTTTCTCCAGACGTGCAGCTTCGCTTCGCGAAACGCCGGCGAGCCCTCGGGTGAGGCCATCGTTATCGAGCCGCCGCCCTCGATGTGGCGGATCTCGCACGTGACTCGCGGAACGTGCTGAAGCGAGCCGGTGCGCGAGAGGCGAATCAGGAAGTCCCAGTCTTCGAAGAGGTCGAGCTCGGGGTCGAAGCCACCGAGCCCCAGGAATTGCTCGCGCTCGAGGAGGAGCGTGGGCAGCGGGATGTAATTGTCGAGCAAGAGCACCGCGGGATCGAAGGCCTGACCGAAGATGCGCTGGCGCGACGTCGTCTCGTAGGTCCCCGAGGCTCCCAGGCGGAGAAACGCCGAGACCGCATCCGTGTACCAGGCGGCATGCTGCGACGTTGTCGAAGCCGCGCGGGCGAGCGTCGCGAGATGATCGGGGTAGTAGAGATCGTCGTCGTCAAGAAACGCGACAAAGCGCGAGACCGCGGATCGCACGCCTGCGTTCGCGGCCTCGGAGCGCCCGCGCGACGACTTGTGCTCGATGATGCGAACGCCGTCGCCGAGTGCCTCGACCGGCGTGCCGCCGTCGTTGACGATCACGATCTCCGCCGGATAGCCGGTGGCGCGAATCGAATCCAGAGCTTCCTGCAGCAGCGCCGGCCGGTCCTTCGTGCGGACGACGACCGTGATCGGGATCGTCTCGTGCTCGACCTCGATCTGGCGGCGCGCATCGCCGGCAAGGCGTTGAAGCGCTGAGAACGGCGTCGTGCGGATCGAGGCCAGCGGAACAACGACGTAGGCCTCGGCGTGCGTTGTCTCCGGTCCAAGCGTCATGGACCGATACGCGCCAAGGCCGCGGCTGTATGTGACGTAGGCCCGGAGCTCGGCCTGCGATCGGTGCGCCTCGATCGCCGCCCACTTCGCCTCGGCGACGCTCGTGATGTCGATCAGCGCGGTCGGCCGCAGTGGTTGGCCTACTTCATAAAACGCCACCTGTGCGATGGCGCGCTCGGCGAACAGCGTCGGGTCGTTCTGGATGACTTCGCAGAAGATCCGCGAAAGAGCGAGATGATCGGGATGGATCTCGATTGGACTGGGAACGAGCACGAGATCGGGCCGGAACGACCGCAGCGCCTCGCCCAGCCGCGTTGCCAATTCGCCACCCGCCCCGGCGAGCTGCCGGTCCGGAAACCGTAGGAATTCGATCGTCGGCGGAGTGCGATCATCGCCGGCGAGCAGCGCCAATCCGTTCTGCGATTCCCTCTCGCGGCGCACGCGGTAGGTCTCGAGATCCTCGTCGGGAGAGGCGGCCGCCGCGCCATCCGTTGCCACGACGACGTGGACTGCACGTCCCTCGCGCGAGTGCAGCGCCACCAGTCCACCACAGCCGATGGCCTCGTCGTCCGGATGCGGGGCGAGCACCAGCAGCCTCTCGCCGCGAAGGGTCTCGGCCTGATACGGAACCGCCTCGGCTTCAGTGAACATAGGGCACTCGCATTATAAGTGCCGAAGCGCGATGGCAAATGGCGGACACTCCAACGAAAGCTGCCGAGCGTGTCATAC
>DASQGS010000253.1:0-4490 GCA_035632455.1 Thermoanaerobaculia bacterium
GAGCGCGAATCGGAGCGGCGAGACTCCGATCCGCTCCGTCTCCGAGGTCGCCGCGGAATGGCTCGGAGCACTCGATTTGATCGCGGACGCCGGGCCTGTCGAGGGAGAAGTTTCGGCAATCGTGGACTTTACCGGCAATGAACCGGAGCTCATTCGGGAGGGCCCGAGAATCTTTACACAGGAAGTGTGGAAAACGCTGCGGAAAAACCTGTGAAAAACGCAAAAAACCAGCAAAGAATGGGCCCTTGGAGCGAAATGCACAAGCGATTGGGCGAATCCTGGTAAGTGTCTAGCGCGGAAACTGTTAGGTCCGATTTTGCCGTTCTCTTGCAGTGTGAATTGTGCAGGTGCACATTCACATTTGCAGTTTCCACAGCGTCTGGCGAAATTCCAAGTCGCCGCAACTCTCCTGTTTACGCGGAGTTCACCGAATCTTGACCGCCGAAAACAAGGCAGAAGGCCAAAAGCGGAATGCAGAAATGAACATCGAGGACCTGCTCGATCGACTCGAAGCGCGCAAGCTCGCGTTCGGCACCGTCGCCGCGGACGAGATCCTTCGCCTCCTCGATATCGTCGAGCAAACAGTCCTCTTCGATGCGCCGTCGCTGGTCCGACTTCACGAGGCGCTGCTTTTCGTCCGCGCCTATCCCCAAAGCCGGACGGTGATGGCGCGTTCGGAGCGAATGCTTCGTGCCTTCGCTGGACGCGTCGCGTCGCTGCGAGAATCGAGCGCCGAGCTCGATGCCCTCGATCCGCCGGAGGTCTCCGGCATCGCCGGCACGGCGGTCAACGCGCTCTTCAGCTACGAGATCGTGCGCTGGCTCGTGCGTCGCCACGCGCCGCAGATCTCGATCGACTGGGATGACTACGAGCATGAGGCGCGGCTGGCGGAGACTCTTCCCAGGTTTCTGCCGCTGCTCGCAGACGATTCCCTCGTCGAGGCTCACGTACCGGTGCACGACTGGCTCGAGGCCGCTCGCCCGCGCGGAAGGCACGAACTGCCGTGGCTCATCGATCGCTTCGAGAGCCTCCCGGTCAGCGAGGCTGAGAAGCAGGAGCTCTACTCGTCGCTGAAGCTCGCGGTTCGCTGGAAGCCGCGTCTCCATGCGTCGACCCGAACGGGAAACCGGCTTCCTCGGTCCTGGTCCGGCAAGGCGTTCTTTCACACCGAGCCTCTGCTGCAACGCCGCGACGTCTCGTTGCAGCGCGAGCTCAGTGGCGAACGGTTTGCCCTTCAGAAGCTCGCTCCGGACGACGGCATGCGCTTTCTCGATCTCGCTCGCACGACGTCGCTGGTGCGCTACCGCGAGCTCCACGGATTCACGTACGGCGATCCGCGTCATGTCTACTGCTGCGAATTCGGCCGCGGCGTCTGCATGTATCTCAACGGCGTGGCCCCCGACCGCAGGCTACCGCTTCGCGCCTATCACTCCGGGATGATGTTCAAGAACGGCGTGCCGATCGGGTACGTCGAGGGCCTCTCGTTCTTCGAGCGGATGGAGATCGGCTTCAATCTCTACTACACGTTCCGCGAAGGAGAAACGGCTTGGCTTTATGCCCGGATGCTGAAGCTGTTTCGTCAGGTTCTGGGTATCCGCTGCGTCTCCGTCGATCCCTATCAGCTCGGCCACGGGAATGACGAGGGACTCGAGTCCGGCGCGTTCTGGTTCTATCGCAAGCTCGGATTCCGGCCCACTGATCCGCGGGTGAGGGACCTGATGGTCCGCGAAGAGCGGAAAATCTCAGCGAAACCAGGCTATCGGACTCCGCCGGCCACGCTTCGCAAGCTCGTGGTCGGATCGATGCTGTATGAAGTCGATTCCGCCGTCTCAGGCTCGTGGGATCGATTCCAGGTCCGCAACCTCGGGCTCGCGGTGCAGCGGAACATCGCATCGTGTTTCGGCGGCGACGCGGCGGCGGCGCAGGAGAGTTCGGCCTCGTCCGTCGCGCCAGGGATCGGCTTGGATCGAACTGCGCTCTCTCGGGGCGAGCGGCAGGCGCTCGACAACCTCGCGCTCGTCGCCGCGCTCGTTCCAGGGCTCGAGCGATGGGCGAAAGAAGAGAGGACCCTTCTCGCGCAGATCATCCGGGCCAAGGGACTGCGAGAGGAATCGGCGTATCTCCGGCTCATGCAGCGCCATGAGAGTTTGCGGCGGGCGTGGATCGAGATCGGGTCCCGCTGAGTCGGCGGTGAGCAGTCGTCGCTGGTCAGCGCCTCATCCTGAGCCGAGTAGACGGCGAAGGATCTCCGAAGACGTCTTGCACTTTGCGGCGATGTAACGCCCTTTGCGGTCGGTCAGGTGCTCTTCCACCTCCGTGAGCGAGGCGAGGAGCAGGTTCCCGGTCCCAGCCCCGTTCCAGCTCGGTTCAGGGTAGTTTCCTGAAACGGTGGATTCCAACCCAAAATGTCCCCGATTCCGTGCCAGGAATGACCTAGTAATGCAAATCCCGGATTCAAGGCGTTCAAGGGAAGTTTCATTGGCGATAAGACCAATAAAATCAATTATTTAAATAGATGTTTGGCCCCGGCTGGCGAATGGATCCAGCGCCAGAATTGATGGGAAATTCTCTGTCTGAAAGCGGGTCGGACACGATTTCACCAAGAGATTCGCGTGACAGACGCCTATCAATGACCTACATTGTGCGGAGTTCCCGAGCTCGTTAATCGTTCCTGGGGCGCCATGCCCGGCGTTTCAGATCATGTCAACCTAACTCAAGGAGGGTTCGTTTGAAAAAATCTCTCACTCTCTCGCTTCTTCTTTCAGCAGTTCTCGTGACCGCCGCCCAGGCTCAGGCAACCCGCACGTGGGTATCGGGCGTCGGTGACGATGCCAATCCGTGCAGCCGCACGGCGCCGTGCAAGACGTTCGCAGGCGCGATCTCGAAGACCGCAGTCGGCGGCGAGATCGATACGCTCGATCCGGGTGGGTTCGGAGCGGTCACGATCACGAAGGCGATCACGCTCGACGGCACCCAGAACGGTCTTGCCGGTGGCAGCATCCTCGTGGCTGGAACGCCCGCGATCACCGTCAATGCTCCTTCCAACGCCGTCGTTACAATCCGCGGTCTCAGCCTCAACGGGGCCGGCACCGGCACGGTCGGCATCAACATCATCGCGGCTCAGGCCGTTCACGTGGAAGGCTGCGTGATCTTCGAGTTCAACGGGCGCGGCATCTCGCTCGCGAACACCAGCGGGAACGTCAGTCTCTTCGTTCGTGACTCGATCATCCGCAACAATGCGGTCGACGGCGTCACCAGCATTCCCGCCGGAGGCACTGCGACAGTGGCCATCGAGAACAGCCATATCGATCAGAACGCTCAGCAGGGATTCCAGGCAAACAACAACACGAAGGCCGCGATCAACAACAGCACTTTCAACGGGAATGGTAACGGAGTCCTGGTCAACCAGACGAACAACAGCGTCGACATCGAGTCGTCGACCATGAGCGGCAACGTCACCGGACTTATCAACGGTTTCGGTGGCGGGGCGCCTACTACTCGAATCTCGCGGTGCCTCATTGCCAACAACACTACGGCCGGCATCACGATCAACGGAGGCTCGGTGATCGGGTTCTCAAACAACTCGGTGGGCGACAACCCGGCGGGCAACGCTGTTTCTACAAGCGTGGCTCAGCAGTAAGCAGTCAGGCAATTCGATCTTCACAGCGGCCGTCTCTGCCCTGGCTTGGGTGGAGACGGCCGCACGGTTCCGGGCCTGTGTTCTCCCCCATGCCCGTACTGCTGCCAGCCGATCTCTTCAGTCTTCGCCGTGAGCCGTGGATCGTCGCAACGGTCCATGCAGCGCCTTGCATGCGATTTCACCTGGAGAGTTCGCGTGACAGAGAGTTACTTGCGACCTACATTGTGGAGGTTCCCGAGCTCGTCGTCTCAAGGAGGCAACGATCTTCATCGTAGTCAATCAAACTTCATGGAGGGTTCAATGAAAAAGTCTCTCGCTCTCTCGCTTCTTCTCTCCGCCCTGGTCGTAACCGCACTCCAGGCACAGGCGCCTCGGACTTGGGTCTCCGGCGTCGGGGACGACGTCAACCCCTGTAGCCGTACAGCGCCGTGCAAGACGTTCGCCGGTGCGATCTCGAAGACCGCGGTTGGCGGCGAGATCGACACGCTCGATCCAGGTGGGTTCGGAGCGGTCACGATCACGAAGGCGATCACGCTCGACGGCACCCAGAACGGTCTTGCCGGTGGCAGCATCCTCGTGGCCGGAACGGCTGCGATTGTCGTCAATGCTCCTTCCAACGCCGTCGTCACCATCCGCGGACTCAGCCTCAACGGTGCCGGTACTGGCACGGCCGGCATCAACATCATCGCGGCTCAGGCCGTTCACGTCGAGGGCTGCGTGATCTTCCAATTCAACGGGCGCGGCATCTCGCTCGCGAACACCAGCGGGAACGTCAGTCTCTTCGTTCGTGACTCGATCATCCGCAACAATGCGGTCGACGGCGTCACCAGCATTCCCGCCGGAGGCACTG
>DASQGS010000254.1:0-14476 GCA_035632455.1 Thermoanaerobaculia bacterium
GACGCAGATACGTGGAGTAGCACATCTGCGTGAATCTGCGAGATCTGCGGATGGCAACTCCTGAGATCGCGATGGTCGCGCCGGATCAAGTCCACTCGCAGACGTATTCGCAGACGTCTGCGCCGCGGGCGCGGCACTTCGTCTCCGTCACGCGGACGTTCTTCCCGCCGCACATCTCGATCGCGCGGCGATGCCAGCCGACGATGGTCAGGCAGTCGTGCTTCGAGAAGGTCTCGGCGTCGTAGGTTCGGAGCACGGCCTTCGTCTCGCCGAGGCTCTCGTACGTGCGGCGGCCGGTGTCGTAGTACATCTGGTAGATCTGCGGGGCGCGGCGGAGAAGGGCGTGCGGATCGTGTGTGGCGACGTAGAGGCGGTGAGCCGAGGTCAGGTTGTGCGATGCCGATTTCTCGCCCATCAGCTCGAAAACTCTGTCGCCCATCCCCATCTCATCGGCGATGGCGTCGTCGAGCCGCTCGTTGAGTGCGAAGGGGTACCACATCCCCGCCAGCGGCTGCCGGCAGATTTTTCGGTCTTCCTCCGACAGCTTCGATAGAACGCGCTCCACCGCAGCGTCGCCGCTGCGCTCGCGCACGAATTCCAGGCGCGCCTGCAGTCCTCCGCCTTTGACTTTGCCTTGCTCAAGCGGGTCTCTCATGCCGCGAATCGTACGCCGAATGTAAGCGATGGGATTCCTTTCTGCCATTGCTACGGCACGCAATCGCGCGGTCTCGGCTGTAGGAACATCCTGCCTTCCTCGAGGATCTTGCGCGCTGATGCAACGCGACGATTGATTACGGTCTGGACAAGGTGATGGGCTCCTCCCCAGCCGCCTTCAGCCGCTCGTTGAGGGCGGGCAACTCCTTGCTCTTGAAGTCCGCCCAGGCAGCGGTGGCGGCCTCCGCTGACGGGCGGAGTTTCGCGTAGCCCGCGAGCGCATCGGCCGTGGGCGCGGCGTCGGCTCCATCGACCGCGGTCGCGAGCCTCTCGAGCGCGTTGGCTAGAAATCGGATGCTGGTGGTGCGCCTCGGCAGGAGCCAGAAGGCGTCGCCCTCGCCGGACGAAGGGATGACGTCGGAGATCTCCGAGGCTTGGGATTGCACGGCTTCGATGGCCATCGCGATCTCGCCCGAGGCAGCTTTGCGCCGCGCGCTGAGCTTGGTGCTGAGCGATTCCGCTTCGGCGAGCGCGGCGGCAACCGGAGCGCGCGTCTCCTCGATCTGCCGGGCGAGCGCGAACTGCGCAAGGTACGCCGACTCCGGCAATTGCACACGCGGATCAGGTGCGACGACCAGCGGTTGAGTGAGACGTTGTCCGTCCACCACCAGCGCCACGGTGTAGTTCCCTGGCGGCGCCCAAACGCCTTCGCCCCGCGATCGCCTCGATCCTGCCAGTGCGGGCGGCGCGGGATAGCGAAGCGACCATACGAATCGGTGCATTCCTGCTGCCCTCGAGAGAACCGGCCGCGCGGCCGACCACTCCGGCGCGGTCTGAAGCTTGGCCGGATCAGGCGCGCTCGTGCGATCGGCACTGCTGTACCGTCGGACGAGATTGCCTTGGTCATCGAGGATCTCGAGTTTCACGTCCGCCGCCGCGGCGTGGAGCGCGTAGTCGATCGATGCGCCGAACGGCGGATTCGGCGCCATCGGCTCGTCCTTCGGCATCGGCGTCCCGGTGAAGCCCGCCGGCCGCTCGCGGATTGCCGTCGCGGGACGAAACAGCCAGAACGGTGCGCTCTCGACGCCGGCATCGATCTGCCGGAGCGGCGTCACGTCGTCCATGATCCAGAACGCCCGTCCGTGCGTGGCGATGACGAGGTCGTTGCCGTGGACCTCGAGATCGCGAACCGAGGTGATGGGAAGATTCGATTGCAGCGACTGCCAGTGATCGCCGTCGTCGGGCGAGAAGTACACGCCCTTCTCCGTTGCGGCGAAGAGCAGGCCCTTGCGTACCGGGTCCTCGCGGACGGCATTGACGAAGGTGCCAGCCGGAATGCCCGCGGCCACAAGCTGCCATTGCTTGCCACCGTCGTGAGTTCGATAGATGTATGGCCGGAGGTCGTCGAGGCGATGACGATCGACCGCCGCGTAGGCGGTGTCGGGATCGAAGTGCGAGGTCTCGATGATCCCGACTTTCGACCACGGCGTGAGCGCTGCCGGTGTGATGTTGTCCCAATGCCCTCCCTCGTCGCGGCTGCGCCAGATCATGCCGTCGTCGGTACCAGCCCAGAGGTCGCGATCGGTGAGACGCGACGGGGCGATCGCGTAGATCACTCCGCGACGCGGTCCGGGTGCCGCGGCAAGCGCGGCGGTCGCAGGATCGAGGTTCGGCGGCGCGCCCGGATTCTCGCGTGTCAGATCGGGGCTGATCGCGCTCCAGTGCGCGCCGCCGTCTTCAGTGCGGAACATCCGTTGATTCGCGAAATAGAGCACGCGCGGATTGCGCGGCGAGAAAACGAGGGGCAGGGTCCATGTGTGCCGGTCGTTGTCGGGATAGGCGATCGTCGGATCGATGATCTGCGTCTGCTTCGTGCGAACGTTGAGCTTTTCGACCCTGCCGCCGTAGAGGATGTCGGGATCGAGCGGATCGGGCGCGATGTTGTCGCTCTCGCCTCCGGCCGTGATCTCGCGAAAGTTCGTGAGGTTGATGCCATCGATCGTGCTGCTGTGGCTCGGAACGCCTGCCGCGCCGGAATCCTGTTGCGAGCCGTAGACCCAGTACGGAAAGCGATTGTCTGTGATGACGTGGTAGAACTGGCCGGTGGGCTGGTTGTACCAGGAGCTCCATGTCCGGCCGCCGTTGAGCGAGACCACCGCTCCCTGATCGACGCCGAGGATGCGGCGTTGCGGATTCTGAGGATCGATCCAAAGCTGATGGTAGTCGTCGCCGCCGGGCGCGCCTTTGACCGGAACGAAAGTCTTCCCGGCGTCCTCGGAGCGATAGACGTTGACGTTGCAGGAGTAGACGACGTCCGCGTTCAGCGGCTCGACGGTGACGCCGCCGAAGTACCAGCCTCGTCCCCAGATCCGTGCGTCGCTGCTCGCGCGCATCCAGGTTGCTCCTCCGTCGTCCGAGCGATACATGCCTCCCTCGGCGGCATCGACGATGGCGTACACGCGCTGCGGCTTGCTCGGCGCAACGGCGATTCCGATCCGGCCCGGCTTCGCCGGGTATCCATGCCCGATGATCTCGGTCCAGTGATCGCCGCCATCCGTCGACTTGAACAGGCCGCTGCCCGGGCCGCTCGACGGCGGGTAAACGTTCCAAGGCGTCCGCCGCGTTTGCCAGAGCGCCGCGTAGATCACGCTTGGATTGCCGGGCTCGAAGGCGAGATCGATGGCGCCGGTGTCGTCGTTCCGGCCGAGAACTCTCTGCCATGTTTTGCCGCCATCTCGCGAGCGGAACACGCCGCGCTCCGCGTTCGCAGCGTACGGGTGGCCGAGCGCGGCGACGTAGAGGAGATCGGGGTTTGTCGGATGCACGATGATCCGGCCGATCTGCTGAGAGTCGGTTAGGCCAATCGGGCTCCAGCTCTTGCCGCCATCCGAGGACTTGTAGACGCCATCTCCCTGCGCGATATCGGAGCGCATGTCCGCCTCGCCGGTGCCGATGTAGATGATCTTCGGATTCGACGGAGCGACGGCCAGCGCGCCGATGGAGCCGATTGGCTGCGAGTCGAAGATCGGCTGCCAGGTCCGGCCGGCGTCGAGGCTCTCCCACACGCCGCCGTTGACGCTGCCGAAATAGAAATGCTCCGGCTCTCCGACGACTCCGCTGACTGCGAGCACGCGCCCGCCGCGAAACGGCCCGATCAAACGCCATCGCAGATCCTGAGCTAACGCAGGATCGAAAGCCGCAACGGCGTTTACGCCGAGGGCGAGAAAGATGAGCACAACCGCGGGCAGTCGGCGCAGGACCATGAAAACCCTCCGAAACGGCGAACGTTGGATGTCAAGTGTTAAGCGTTGAGTGTTGAATGCCGTGTCATCCTGAGGCGGCGGAACCCCGGAGGGGTGGAGCGCGCCGAAGGATCTCCTTGCAAGAGCGCGCAATCAGGGCGCTCGTCTTCAGAGCACGACGTTCGCAAGGAGATCCTTCGCCGCGCTTCACCCCTACGGGGTTTCGCCGGCTCAGGATGACACCCCCTCCGCATTCCGCTGCTCAATGACGCTCGAGATGATCCGTCGCGCCATCTCCGCGCGATCCGGCTCGTTGATCACGATGATCACCTGTTCCACCAGCGTGCTGGCGTCACGCAGCGCCTCCGCCATCGCATTGACCGCGCGATCGAATTTGAGTCCGGCGTGGCCCGTGGCGAACACAGGCATGGCCAGGCTTCTACAAGCCGCTGAGTCGGCGCAGGCGAGGGCATTCTTCACGCAGACACGTACGATCTCGGCGGACGAAAGATGAACGGCGTTGCTGGCCACGCAATGAATGACGAGTTTGAACGGCAGCGTCCCGGCCGATGTCGGGTGCGCGGAGCCGATGCGCACGCTTCCGCCTGCTGCCTGCACGATTGCTTCGCAGGCGCGTAGAACGTCGAACCCGCCTCGGTCGCGCACGGCGCCGCCTGTCCCGGCCATCAGCGATAACCGAGGATTCGTCGAGGTGCACACCGCATCGGCTGGAGCCTCGGTGAGATCGCCGAGGTGAACTGAGACCTTCATGACGTAGCGAGGGGGATTATTCACGAAGTCGTGGCAATCCCCTACATCCTCGTGTGGAACTTCCCGACCTCCGTGTGGGGGATTCCAACACGATCGCGGTCAGCCTCAAGACGCGCAAGTCGGTGCCGATCGCCGTAACCCGTTGCGCAAACGCGCCGAAGCTGCATGCCTCGCTCGCGCTCGCGGTGCGGGCGCGTGAATTGCAGTTCCGAGTCAGCGTCGTGACTCTGCACGCGAAGGGCCGCGAACGAAAAAAGGACTGGAGGCCTACCGTGTTCGAAGTGGATCTGTTCGATCCTGCCACCCAACCGATCTGGCTGAACATCACGAACCTCGCCCTCGGCGCCGCGACGATCATCGCGTTCGCGGTCGTCGGATGGGGCGTCGTCACCGAGGTTCTCGCCAGGCTGCGGAACCCCTTCCGAGCCGCGCTGGAGGCTGACGATCATGCCTTCGCCTATCCCGAGCTGGGGCTGACCATGGCCGACGGCGGAAAGAAGCTCGACGACGAGGAGTCGGAGGAATAACCGAAAGCCGGCCCCGGCGGGAACCGGGGCCGCCTCTTCAGCGTGGAGCCGGCCATGAAATGTCCCTTTCTTCGTGAGACCACTGTCAAGTACTGCCAAGCTTCGGCATTTCGCAAGATGATCGTCGAGGCCGGCAGCGATACGGGACGGGAGCGCTGCTCTTCATCGAGCTACATCGAATGCGCCGCCGCTGCGCCGCTGCTCCATGGTGAGCCGCAAGGCGAGCGCTGCCCGTTCCTGCACGATGCGCAGGTCGAGTACTGCGGCGCGGCGTCGGTCACCAAGTTCATCCCCGCCAGCGACGCGCTCCTCTGCCGCTGTAATTCCGACAGCCATTTCTATTGCGAGCTTTACCTCGCGCACGCTGACCCGATGGGCGATCGCCTCCCCGCGAAGGCATACGAGAGCCTGGAGACGGAGGTGGGAGACACGCCGGTCGTCGATGGGATTCTCGTTCCGCCGCATCTCTCTTATGCCCCGAATCACATGTGGCTCGACGTTGCCGAGGATGGCTTCTGCCACGTCGGCATCGACGGGTTCCTGGCCAAGGTGGTCGGAACCGTGGACAAAGTCAGCTTCGTCACGAGCTCCGCGATCGCCCGGCCCGTCGCGGTGCTGACGGTCAAAGGCGTCGATTTGCAGATGGTGTTCCCGAATCCGATGCAACGCACGGCGGCCAACGTCTACCTTCGCACGAATCCGGCGAAGCTGACTGCGGACCCGTACGGCGCGGGCTGGCTGTTCGAAGGGTTCGAGCCGGCACGGCCGGGAGGCTCGGCCGGAGACACCGTCCGTGAAGGCCTGATCTCAGGCGAGAGTGCCGTTGCGTGGATTCGCGGCGAGGCGGCGCGCCTCTCGGACTTCGCACACGAGTGCATCTCGCGGCCGGAGCCGGACGGCACGAGGCTGATGGCGGACGGCGGACGATTCGTTCCCGGGATCGCGGCGAGCCTCGAGCGGGACGACCTGATCAACCTCTCGAACGATTTCTTTGCTCTTCACGCTGCATGGCGGAGGTCGATGTGAGACACCGAGGTTTCCTGGCGTTCGGCATCGGATTGGGAACGGCTCTCTTCTGTGGCTGGATCGCGTTCCCGTACGCCCTCTACCGCCAGACCGAGCAGCCCATTCAATTCAGCCACAAGATTCATACCGGCGAGAAGGCCGGGCTCACGTGCGAGGAGTGCCACGCGCTGACCGCCGAGGGAAGGCTCGGCCTCCCCAAGCTCGACAAGTGCGCACCATGCCATTCGGAGCCGCAGGGAAAAACGACCGCGGAGAAGTTGCTCGTGGATCGCTACGTCTCGAAAGGGCGCGAAGTTCCCTGGCTCGTCTATGCAAGGCAGCCGGAGAACGTGTACTTCTCGCACGCACCGCACATCAAGCTGGCTCAGATCAAGTGCGAGCGTTGCCACGGTCCGCACGGCGACACCGGCAGCCTCCGGCCGTTCGAGCAGAGCCGCATCAGTACCTACAGCCGCGACATCCACGGAAGGTCGGTTCTTCCGATTCGCAGGACCGAGTGGGGAAGCATGACCATGGATGATTGCTCGCGATGCCACCGCGAGCGCGGCGTTCAGGAAAGTTGCCTCACCTGCCACAAATAGAAACGGGGACGAGACATGACGAACGTGACACGCCGGAATCTCCTGAAGCTCGCCGGAGGCGCGGCCATCGGCTTCATGGCATCGCCGATGCCGTGGAGGCTGACCGACGAGCTCGCGATCTGGACGCAGAACTGGAGCTGGATCCCGGTACCGCCGAAGGGCGAGGTGACGACGCGGATGACGGCGTGCTCGCTCTGCCCGTCCGGATGCGCGGTCCAGGCGCGCTGCATCGGCGGTCTGCCGGTCAGCCTGCGAGCTCCGGCCGGCTCCGCCGCGCTCTGCTCGCTCGGACTCACCGGCCATCATTTGCCGTATCACCCAGCGCGGCTGTTGGCGCCGGTGCGCGTCACCGAGAGGGCGGATGCGCTGCACACTAATCCCGTCCGGCTCGGCGAAGTCGTCACCGAAACGGCCGCCGCCATCGCCGCAGCCAAGGCGGGGCTCGGCACGGTTGCCGTCCTCGATATGAGGCCGGGGCGAAGCATCTCGTGGGCGTGGCGGTCGCTGCTGTCCGGCTTGCCAGGCGGAGCGGTCATCGCCGGGCCGGGCCGCGAGGGCGCGAGTCTGGCCACGCTGGAGCGGATGCTTGCGATCGAATCAGGATCGCTCGGCCTCGATTTCGAGCACGCGCGGACGATCGTCAGTTTTGGCGCGCCACTGGCCGACGGATGGGGATCGCCGCGAACGCTGCAGCGCTTGCTCGGCGGATCGAGAGGCAATGTCCGTCTGATTCACGTCGATCCGCTGCGCTCGCCGACCGCCGAGATCGCAGATCGCTGGCTGCCGGCGCGGCCTGGAACCGAGGCTGTGCTGGCGCTCGGTCTGGCTCACGTTCTCATTGCAGAGAATCTGGTCGATCGCGCGGCAGCGGCCAAAGCTGTCGACTTTGAGAGGTACTCGCTTCTCGTGAGTCGCGTAACGGCCGAGAAGGCCGCGGCGGTGACCGGAATCGCCGCCGATGCAATCATCGCGACGGCTCGCGAGATCGCGCGGGCCATGCCGGCGGTTGTGCTCGCCGGCGAGGATGCGGGCGGCGGGCGATTCGGCCGCGCGGCAGAGACCGCGATTCTCGGACTGAATCTGATCCTCGGCAATGCCGGCAAGGGAGGCGGATTTCTCGCGAGGCCTGATCTGCCCGCGCCGTTCGACAGCGCTTCGCTGGCGCCTGTGCAGGATCTCGATCAGCTTCCGGACCGCTCGGTCGCGCTGCTACTGATCGACGCCTCAGCAGGCGATGCCGCATTTCCGTGGCGAGTCGTCGAGCGAAAGCTGATCGCGAAGGGCGGACTCGTCGTCGCCCTCTCACCGTTCTTCGCGGGCACGGCGCGGCATGCGAATCTCATCGTGCCGGCGCCAACGTTCCTCGAGGCGATGTTTGAATTGCCCGCTGGGTTCGACGCACCGGCAGCAACGTTGGGAATCTCGGCGCCGTTGATCGCAGCGCGTGAAGGTGGCGCCGACCCGGCGAGCTTCGTCAGGGCCGTGGCGGCTGCTTCGCGAATCGACCTGCCGGGCGCATGGGCGCGCTCCGAGGACCTCATCAAGGCCCGCGTCGCCCGGATTCACCGCGTCGGTCGCGGGAGCGTGATGAGCATCGCGGATGGCGCTGAAAAGCCCCTCGCCGCGGTTGCCACGCCCGATGCACTGTTGGAAGCGCTGATGGGGGGCGCGAAATGGGAGGACGCTCCGAGCCCGAGCGTTCAGTCGATGAAGACCATGCTGCTTGGCGATGCGGCCGGCGAACTGGAACGAATCTCAACTTGTGCGACTGCGCCGAAGCAGTCACCGCAATATCCGCTGACGCTGCTTCCTCGCGCACCGCGTGACGCCACAGCCTCCGCGGTGGTATCGCCGGTGATTACAAAGTTGTATCGGGAATCGGTGCTGCGCCGCTCACCAGAGACCGCGGTGTTGAATCCGGCTACCGCGCGAGAGCTCAGATTGCGCGCGGGACGCAAGGCGAGCCTGGAAACCGCGGCCGGCGCGATCGGAGTAACCATCGCGACGTCCGGAAGCGTAATGCCGGGCGCGGTCGAGATCGCCGTCAGTCCCGGCGCCATTGCCCTCGGAGACATGCACACCGCGGTCAAGATGGAGATCCTCGAGATTTGTGCGATCGATGAGAGCGGCGGCTGGCGCCAGAGCGCGGCCAGGCTGGTGGAGGCGTAAATGAAAAGCTCAGCGAACAGCGGCGCGATCATAAAGCGACGCTTCGGTCTTGTGATCGACCTCGACCGCTGCAATGGCTGCGGTGCGTGTGCGACGGCCTGCGCCGTGGAGAACAACGTGCCGCCGGCATTTCCCGAGGTGAACGAGCGCACCGGGTTGACCTGGATGCGCGTTTATCGGGCCGAAAACGGTCGGACGTTTCCCGACAGCCGGACGGTTTACTTCCCGATCTCGTGTCAGCATTGTGGGCACGACACGCCGTGCGTGTCGGTCTGCCCCCAGAACGCCGTCGACATCAATCCGCAGACCGGCGTCGTCAGCCAGATTCCGGAGCGCTGTCTCGGCTGTCGCTATTGCATGGCCGCTTGTCCGTATCACGCCCGCTATTTCAATTGGTTCGATCCTACTTGGCCGGCCGGAATGGAAAAGACGCTGAACCCCGACGTTTCCGTGCGTATGCGCGGCGTCGTCGAGAAGTGCAACTTGTGCCATTCCCGTTGGCAGGTGGCGAAGGCAAAAGCCGCAGCCGCGGGAAAACAGGATCTCGACCCGGCGGACTACACGACGGCCTGCGCGGAAGCCTGCCCGGCTAAGGCCATTGTGCTCGGCGACCTCGATGACCGGAATAGCGAGGCGTCGCGGGCAGCCAAGAGCCCGAACGCATTCCGGCTGCTCGCCAAGCTCGGCACCGACCCGAAGATCTATTACCGCTCGAACCGCGAATGGGTTCGCCGGCTCGGCGATGCCGATGTAGCGCAGATCGAAAGCGAGGCTTCTCGTGGATAGATCGTTGATATCCCGCGGTGTCCAACGCTGCTCGACGCCGAAGTTCCTGGCCTGGCTCCTGCCATGGGCCGCAATGCTCGGCATCGGCTTGTTCGCGATCGGATTGTGCCTGATCAAAGGGCTCAACCAGACCAACATGGACAACCGCTTTGCGTTCGGATTGTGGATCTTTCTGGATCTCACTGTCATCGCACTCGGCGCCGGAGCGTTCTTTACGGGTTTCCTGCTCTACATTCTGCGGCGGGACGAGCTTCGGGCCGTGATCAACAGCGCCGTCGTGCTGGGGTTCATCTGCTACTCCGGCGCGATCCTGGTTTTGATGGTCGACGTCGGCCAGCCATTACGGGCCTGGTTCACGTTCTGGCATCCGAATGTGCATTCGATGCTCACGGAGGTCACGTTCTGCATTACGTGCTATCTGGCCGTATTGGCCATTGAATATGCCCCGATCGTCCTGCGAAACCGGCAGCTCCGCAAGGTCCCCTCCTTTCTCGTCTTCGAGTTCGAGCTGCACAAGGTGATGCCGGTGCTGGCGGCGGTCGGGACGTTCCTCTCGTTCTTCCACCAGGGCTCGCTTGGCGGTCTGTACGGCGTTCTCCAGGGTCGCCCATTCGCCTATCGCGACGGGTTCGCCATCTGGCCGTCGACGTTTTTCCTCTTTATCCTGTCGGCCATTGCGACTGGGCCGGCATTTGTTCTTGTAACCACCTGGGCGGTCTCGAAGATCTCCAGCAAGAGACTCGTGCAGCCTTCGGTGTACCGCATCCTGGCGATGGTCTCAGGGTGGCTGCTGGTTACATACGTCGGCTTCAAGGGAATCGATACCTTGGTCTGGCTCAACCGAACGGTTCCGCGCACCGGCGCGATTCCGGCGCAGTTCTACGCCTGGCAGCCGTTCGGGACCTGGGTGTTGTTCGCGGAGATCGTGCTGTTCGGCCTGGTGCCGGCGCTCATCCTCATCGCAGGCGCCCGGCGACGGAGCTTCGCTCTGCAATTGACGGGATCGCTGCTCGCCTGCGCCGGGGTAGCCTTGAACCGCTTCGTAATGACCATTCAGACGCTTGCCGTGCCGACGCTGAAGTTCGAGCCGTTCATGCTCTATTGGCCGAGCTGGCAGGAGGTCGCGACGTTCCTGGCGGTCGCTGCTTATGGCGTCATTCTCTACTCGCTGTCGTTCCGATATCTGAAGCTGTTCCCGCATGAGCGGGATCTTCAGCAGTATTGAGGAGGCTCATTGTGTTTCCGGGAATCAACGGATTTGTCTGGGATGCGGGTCATAGTATCTTCCTCGGCATCTTCTATGCCGTCATTCTGATCGTGCTGACGACGCTCATAAGGGCTTGGCTGCTGACCGCGCGAGATTTCAAGTCACACCGCGAGGAAGACCTCGGCTGGCATGCCGATTTCGAGGATCTGCCTGCGTCGGCCCGCGCCTGCCGGCATGAGCTTTCAGGCGAGGTAGACAGTCGCATGTGCCCCAATCGATTTGACTGCCGCTATTGCACCGATCATCCGAAATTCGTCGCCGCCCGCGCACGGCAGCAGGAAGCGGTCGCGGTTCCCATTCCGCAGACGGTGGCAGGCTTCGAACTGCCTGCGAACCGGCTCTATCACAGAGGCCATACCTGGGTGCGCCAGGAAGCCGACGCCACGCTGACGGTCGGCCTCGACGACCTCGGCACGCACCTGATGGGGAAGCCGGACAGGGTCCAGTTCCCGCATACCGGCAGCCGCGTCGTCACCAATGGCACGGGATGGTACTTGCATAAGAACGACGTCATGGTCCGAGTCCTGTCCCCGGTCGACGGCGAGGTCATAGCCGTCGGCGGGCCGAACGATGAGTGGTATATGAAGGTCAAGCCAAGCCCCAGCGCCTCCGGAACGAAGCATCTCCTCAGCGTCGCCGAGGCCGGGCCGTGGATGCTGCGCGAAGTCGAGCGACTGCACATCGCCCTCGCGGCGGACGGACTTGGCGCAGCGCTCGCGGATGGCGGCGCACCGATCGACGACCTCACGAAAGCGATCCCACCGTCGAAACTCGACGACGTTTGCGGATTGATGTTCCTGGAGCCGTAAAATAGAGGTCATGGCCGACCATCCGAAGTTGAAGCGAGTCTCCGAGATCTGCCTTTCTCTGCCGGATGCGACCTGTGAGCGCAGCGGGTCTCACGCCACGTTTCGGGTGCGGAAAAAGGTCTTCGCGTACTTTCTCGACGATCATCACGGCGACGGCATCGTGTCGGTTTGCTGCAAGACAAGTCTCGGCGAGAACTACGATCTGGTGAGAGAAAGCCCGGGCAGGTTCTATCTGCCCGCCTACATCGGTCCACGCGGTTACGTGGGCCTTCGCCTCGACCGCGGTAGCGTGGACTGGGATGAAGTTCGCGAGCTCGTCCGCTCCAGCTATTGCCAGGCCGCGCCGAAGAAGCTGGCGGCGATCGCCAGGTCGCAGGGCAGCTAAACTTACCCCATGGATTCCGAAGGACCAACCGTGAGAGACCTCGTCGCGCTATGCCTGCTGGTTGTGGCGTTGCATTCGTGTTCCAGCACGGTTACGCCGAGTCCGCGCGCCGAGGCTTTCGAACCGTTCCTGGGACGCTTCATTGCCGACGAGGGATTTCGACTGCATCGCATCACGTACCCGCTGTCGGTGAAGCTCGGTGACAAATGCGAGGGTGAGTGGGAGGAGGCATCGTGGCCACGGGAGAAGGCGCGGAGCGAAGGAGTGGCGCCGCTCACGAAACAGGAGTTGAAGGCCGACGGACTCAAACAACGCATCACCAGAGTCTCATCCGGAAAGGTCGAGGTCTTCCAGTATCAGCCCGAGGCCGACAGCTACCTGCTGACGTATCGATTCGAACTGGTGGGCGGTCTCTGGTTCCTGACCTACCTGGAGGATGCCTCGTGTTGAGAGCGAGGGACCGATTCTCCCCGCGTGACTCGTTCGCGATTTCACGCGCATCATCCCAGTGACAATCATCACTACCTCTTGTGAGCCCCCTCAGCGCCGCCGCACCAGTGGCTCCGTAGAGTGACCGCATCATCTCCGGTGACAATCAGGCGAATGCCGGAGGAATGACGGAGGAGGAGCTCATGCCCGTACCAACAAGCCGCGCGGTCCCGTTCACCATTCTGGGCGTCGCGGTGATCCTGCTCATCATCGGCACATATCTCGGTCTGGCCATCGCGCCGCCCGAGCACTTCATGGGCGACGTCCAGCGCATCATGTATGTCCACGTGCCGACGGCGTGGAGCGCGATGCTCGTGTTTACCTGGGCGTTCGTCTGCGCGATCTTTTTTCTGACGACTGCGACTTGGAAATGGGACAACCGCCTCGAGGCCGCGATCGAGGTCGCGGTTCTCTTCTCCTTCCTCCTCTGCATGCAGGGCTCGATCTGGGCCAAGCCCACCTGGGGCGTGTGGTGGGACTGGGATCCTCGTTTGACGACGATGGCCGTGCTTCTCTTCGCATTCCTCGGTATCGCCGCGCTACGGCACTTCGTCGACAATCCGAGCCGCCGCGCGACGTGGTCGGCCGTCGCCACCATCGTCGGCTATGTCGATGTACCGATCGTCTACTTCTCCGTGCGCTGGTGGAACTCGCTGCACCAACAGCAGTCGACGGCGGCGACGATCTCGAAGGATTTCGTCTGGCCGCTGACCCTGAACGCGCTCGGGATTCTTCTGCTGATGATCGCCGCCCTGACCCTGCGGACCCGCGTGGCGGCCGCCCATCTCGCGGAAGAGATCGCGCCGCCACCGGAGCTCGAGCCGAAAGCGGCTGCGCTGATCAGCCAGCCAGCCCGCGGCATCGCATGACTCCAACGAACCACCGACCACTGATCACTGACTCAAAGGAGAGCACTCAATGAACGGCATCCTTCACGACGGTTGGGGCTTCGTCTACGCGGCTTACGGTCTGACCGCGGTCATCCTCGCAGCGTATGTCACCTGGGTTACCCGCCGATCGCGCCAGAGTTAGCTGCTGACGATCGTGTCATCCTGAGCCGCGCAGACGGCGATCATCTTGGCAGGATCGCGGCTCTCGGAAGGAGATCCTTCGCCGCGCTTCACCCCCTCCGGGGTTTCGCGCTTCTAGTCACACGGTCTGGTTTGAACGCAAACGGTGAGCTCACGAGAATTGCTCTGCGTCCTCTTGCATCTCTGCGTTGGATGTTTCTCTGCCGCCAGTCCCCAAGAAGAAGCGTTCACCGCTGAGACGCAGAGAGTTCTTCGCAAGGTTGTGTCATTCCCTCTTCGTCGGCTCAGCCATCCCTTTGCTCACGATGACGCGATCGTGGTGCGCCGTTACAAGCGCATCCCCATCACAACCACCGCCGCTGCCTGCATCGTCGTCACAATCGCGTACACGATCGCCAATCGTCTCGCTCCTCGACAACGGACAGGCCAGGGCCTCGCGGTCTTTGCAGGTGAAGTGAATTGCATTGCGGTGAGCGCGGCGTCGAGCTCCGCGGTCGTGAGCCTCGCGCATGCGACGTCTTCCAGCAGCCGGGCATCGAAGGAGATGCGGACGCGATAGAGTTTTGCGATCAAGCCGAGGGCGACGGCGACAGCGCCGAGAACCCGATTGGGAGTCCCGAATAGCAGCGCGGCCATCGCGAGCAGCGTCATTCCGGTTGCCAGCCAGTCGATTCGCTCGACGGCCCGAAGGAGGCGGGCGGTGGCCAGCAATTCGGGGTGATCGGCGTCGTTCATAGAA
>DASQGS010000255.1:0-3136 GCA_035632455.1 Thermoanaerobaculia bacterium
TTCGTTCAACGCAAATACCCACGCTTCAGGAGACGCGCCCCCGCACCGCGCGAGAGCGCCGCGAGCCAGGGCGCGGCCGGCGATCGAGGCCCGCCGGTCGCTCTCGAACCGGAATCGATCGGCACGCTCAATCTCCTCGGCGGCGAGAATCGCGCGACAGGCCGCAAACTCGCCTTCGCTCAATCCAGCCAGCCGCGTGTACCACACGCGCACCTCGCCGCGGGCCAGCACGATCGGCGGTGGGATCATGGAAGAAACATAGCACCTGGCGGCACAGACAAGAGTGTCTGTGCCACCTGCCGATGTGGCACAGACACTTCTGTCTGTGCTATGCCAGCCGCTGTGGCACAGACACTCCTGTCTGTGCTCCGATACACTATCGACATGAGCGCGCTGTGGGCCCTTTGTGCATTCGTGATGACCCTCGCGGGCGGGGCATTCGCCTTCCGCTATCGCCGATATCTGCTGTACATCATGGCCTTCTCCTCCGGCTTGTTGATCGGCGTGGCCTTCCTCGATCTCATCCCCGAGGTCGTCGAATCGGCCGCCAAATCGGGGATCAGCATGCAGCGCATGATGCTGGCGGCGGTCCTCGGATTCGTCTTCATCTTCCTGCTCGAGAAGCTGACGATCATCCACGGAGAGAAGCAGCACGACGCGCCGGGGCATCGGCATAACGTCGGGCTCGCGGGAGCGATCGGCCTCTCGTTCCACAGCTTCCTCGACGGCCTCGCCATCGGTGTCGGGTTCCACGCCGGGAACCAGGTCGGATTCATCATCCTGCTCGCGGTCGTCGCGCACGACTTCGCCGACGGACTCAACACCGTCACGTTCATGCTAGCGACGCGCAACAGCCACTGGCGCACCGGCCTTCTCCTGGTGATCGATGCCGTGGCGCCGGTGCTCGGCGCGCTGCTGGTCACAGTGGTCGCGATCCGGCCGGTGATGCTCGGCTATCAACTCGCGTTCTTCGCCGGCTTCCTGCTGTACCTCGGTGCCAGCGATCTTCTCCCGCAAGTCCACGACCGCCCGAGCGGCGCGCTCATCACCTCCACGCTGGCCGGCTTGATCACGGCGGGCCTGCTCGTGTACGCGCTGCGGTTCGCAACCATTTGAGAATTGACGCGCGTCCCGTCAGAATCGTCGCCATGTCCGACAAGCTGATCGCCTCGGTGGGCGTCACGCGCGTGACTCGCGCCTCGGCGATCCGCGACGAGGACGTCCTGGCGGTCGAGGAGCCGCTCGAGATCCGCGCGGCGTGGAGCCCTGCCGAGGAACCGCGCGAGAAGAGCATCGCCGTCACCATGCGGACGCCGGGCCATGACGCCGATCTCGCCTGCGGCTTTCTCTTCACGGAGGGCTTGATCCGATCGGCCGGCGACATCGAATCGGTCCGGCATTGGGGCTCGCCGAACGTCATCCGCATCGCGCTGCGCAGCGGCGTCAAGCTCGACGCAGGAAAACTGGAGCGGCACTTCTACACGACCTCGAGCTGCGGCGTCTGCGGGAAGACGTCGATCGAAGCGCTGCGCGTGATCACGTCGTGCGCGACTGCGGCGATGCAGCCGATCGACGCGGATCTCATCCATCGCCTGCCGCAGGTACTGCAGGAGCAACAGATTGCATTCCGAGCCACGGGAGGGCTGCACGGCGCCGCGATCGTCGACGCCGGCGGCGCGCTATTGCGAATCCGCGAAGACATCGGCCGGCACAACGCGGTCGACAAGGTCATCGGATCGCTGTTTCGCGAAGGGATGAGCCCGCCTCCGGGCGCGACCCTCATGGTCAGCAGCCGCGCCAGTTTCGAGCTCGTGCAAAAGGCGGTCGTCGCCGGCATCCAGGTCCTCGCCGCCGTCGGCGCACCCTCGACGCTCGCCGTCGAGCTCGCCCGCGAGTTCAACGTCACGCTCCTCGGGTTTGTGCGGGACGGGAGATTCAATGTTTACAACGGTGAGGTGAGGTAGACGTTTACCCCCCTTGAGGGCATACATCGTGCCGCTGCTTCGGAATCAGCCGAAGCCAGCCGAGCACGGCGTCGCAGTCTCTGGGTCTCCCATTCCCAGTGGTGTCGCTCGGCGAATTCTCGCTTGGTAGCATGCAAAGCCTTTGTGGCGCCCTCATCGACTCTGATGCCGTAGAGTCCGCGGACAAGTCGATTCCGGACCGGAGTTCCGAACGCACGAGACTGGCTCCGAACCGTGCAAAGTCACTTTCGGCGAAACCGCTGACGTGCCAAAGACGAAGCCCCCGGCTTGGAACCATATGTTTGGCCACCGAAGTCTCTCTTGCTGCGCGGCGAGCGGCCTCCACGTGCCGGCCGCCCTGCGGACTCAGTACGCTCGCCGAAGAGCTTGATATCGCTAGCTGGATGAAATGGCTGTTATGGTGTCGGTGGCGTGTGAAATGCGGGTCGGTAGCCATGCAGACACGCCGGTTCATCTCCATTTGCCATTGCCACTTCGGTCACCGGCCAGCGACCGTACTGCCTCATGTCGTCGATTGAGACGAATGGATGTCGCAGCTCGTTGGGTTTGCCCTCAACCGCCGCGGATGAGTAAATATGTTCGATGTAACCTTCGCCCTCCTCAGAAGCAGCAATCGTGTCGCCACTCTCGCGCACCAAGGCCAGCTCGACGAGAACGCGCAATATCCTCCGTCGCTGATCTTCCGCCGGGATTAATCTTGACCACTTCTCATCGAAAAACGAGCGAGGTACCGTTTTGAAGTTCAACAACCACGCGAGCGCCGACCGAGCAGAATCAACCAGAAACCGATCCAAGAACAAGTACTTCCACGAAAGCGCTTCTTTTTCGCGGCGATCGAGTTCGCTTCCGAGCCATGTTTGTACGACCGCGCCTGCGTCTCGTTTCGTGACCTCTTCATGGGGTTCGCGCTGCTCCCCATCGGTCACTTGTGGATGCTCCCCACGTAAGGCCGCGGTATTCTCGGCCCCGATCGCCACCGCGCTCATCACGGCAACTGACGCCGGCGCCTGATACGGGGATACCTCGAGGTCACCGTATTTTAGTTTCGCGAATCTGAAATACGCCGAGATTTCGCGTCGAAACGCTACACCGAAGGCGACAATAATACAGCCAACGACAATCGGCCAAGAACATAGGATCGTTAGAAGAAG
>DASQGS010000256.1:0-5800 GCA_035632455.1 Thermoanaerobaculia bacterium
TGAGCCGGCGAAGCCCCCGGAGGGGGCGTAGCGCGGCGAAGGATCCCCTTGCGAGACCACGATCCTGCCAGGGAGATCCTTCGCCGCGCTCTACCCCTCCGGGGTGTCGCCGGCTCAGGATGACACGTTCCGAACCCCGATCCTGCCGACGAGCTCCTCACACGCAGCCACTCGCGATCCCGATGGCGATCGTTACCGCGTCCCCGACGCGACCGGCGAGCAGGCAGCGCGCGATGCGCCTGGCGTCCTCGGACAGAAGCGCTCCCATGCGCCCGACGCCGCGGTGCGCTCTGGCGACGCGATAACGATTCCGCGTTCGCAGACGAAGCGCCTTGCGGCCGAGCCGCGAAGCCGTGCGCGAGCCGGCGTGCGTGGCCTTCGCGATCGGGAGCACCGCCGTGCGCCAGCGATGTGCATGAAGACGCGCGCAGAGATCGACGTCTTCGTAGTACGCAAACAGCCGGCGGTCGAAGACTTCATCATCCACGGCCACGTCGTGAAGCGCCGTACGGCGGTAAAGCGTCGCCGTCGCCGACACGCCCCAGGCCTCGGCCGCGTGCTTCGGCGCCGATGCCAGCCGTGCGCCGTGGCCGGCTTGGCGAAAAGTCCCATCGCTGATGTCGATACCGGCGCCGTCGATCGTCGCGCCGTCGCGCCGCAAGACGCACTGCACGGCCGCGAGGCGATCGTCGCCCGCCATTGCCGCGAGAACGATGGTCAGCCAATCGCGATCGAGCACGACGTCGTTGTTGATTAAGGCGACAAACGGCGCGGCCGACAGTCGCATCGCCGCGTTGTTGCCGCCCGTGAATCCGAGGTTCTTCTCGCTGCGACGAACCTCGACGATCGGCAGGGGCCGCGCGGTCAGCCGCCTGGCGGTGGCGACCGTGGAGCCGTTGTCCCAGACGATCACGCGTTGCGGCGGCGTTGTCTGGGCGGCGATGGAATCGAGACAGGCGTCGAGCAGCGACCCGCCGTCGAGGTCGAGGATGATGACGTCGACCGCCTGCTCACTCATGAACGATCCGGTCGAGGTTCACGCTGCCGGAAAGGCATTTGAGCTCGACGCGTCCTTTCTTCGCAATGATCACACGCGCACGGCTGTACGCGTTCCCGGTCGCGGGCAGCGGGAGCGCCTGCCCGGCGAGCTCGACCATTGCGCCTTCCGGAGTCTGATATTCGATCGTGAAGCCGCCGTCGCGTGCGAGGAAACTCACGCTATCGCCTTGCCGCAGGATCCAGCCGCCGCGGTAGGCGAATCGGGCCACTGTGTACTCCTCGGGGTAAAGCGCGCCGCCGCGGTGGATCACATGCGCGTCCTCGAGCTCGATCACGTCGCCTGGCTGCTGTCCCGCGACGAGCGCCCACGCGGCGAGCAGTGCCAATGCCGGGATCGTGAGCGATGCCGCCGGCAGCATGCGTTCGCGGAACAATGCGAATGCCGCGAACAGAAGGACAGTGATCACCGCCGACGCGATGGCAGCGTGATTGATGCGCATGAAGCTGGGAATCAGGCGCGAGAAGTCGGTGTGCCACATCGCCGACAACTTCTCCCCGAGCGGGCTCTCGCCGCTGGCGATGTGGAACAGCCGCCATGGCATCGAGGCGCCGTGTGCGACGAGGCCGACGGTCCAGAGCGAGATCGCGGCGATCAGAGGCGCCGCGCGCGAAGCCGCGCCGCGTGCGCTCCATTCGTCCATCAACCCCGCGGCGCCAAGTGCGAGGATCGGCATCAGGACGACGACATAGCGCAGCGGCGGAGACCAGCCGCCGTGCCACTCGGTGCGCGGCACGAGGAATGCGAGATAGATCGCCGCCGAGAGCATGCCGAGGCGAAAGCCCTCGGGCATGGTGCGCCACCGCGACAGCGCCAGCACGCCGAGGAGATAAACCGGCGCCTGAAAGAGCAATCCTGACGACCCGTCGAGCAGCAGACCGAAGAGACCGATCGGATACGCGGCGGCGCGGCCCGGCAGCAGCTCGCGCCAGGAGTGAACGTTCATCGCGCTGCCGGACACGAAGAAAACGATGATCATGGGGATGAGGAGGATGGCGGAAATGAGAAGCAGCGGGGCGAGAAAGGGACGAGGGACGAGGGACGAGGGACGAGAAAAAGCAAAGGGCGCGTCGGTGGCAGGCGGGATTGAATCCTGTCGGTCGTCGGGCGAGCGTTTGACCGACTCGCTGCCTCTCCTCGTCCCTCGTCCCTCTTCCCTCGTCCCTCGGCCGCGCCTCCTCCACGCCTTCACGCCCGCGGCCGCGATGCCGATTCCGATCAGCACGAATCGCAGCTTCAGCAGCACGAGCCCGAGGAGCGCGGCGATTCCGCGCGGCATCCGGCGCTGCCGCACTCCGCGCAGCGCCTCGACCAGAAACAGCGCCGCCGGGACCTCGGGCCAGATGCGCGCGGCGTAGAAAACCACAGGCGGGCCGAACGCAAAGAGCGGCAAGAGCATCCGCACCGTCGCCTCGGAGATGCCTTCGTCCTCGAGCCAGCGCACAAGGGAGCGAACGAGAAGTGCGCCGAACAACGCCATCGTGGCAAGCGCCCCGGCCAGCCCGCCGATGAGGTAGCCGGGGACGAGGAGGGTCGGCAGGAACGGCTCATGCCGCGAGTATTGTTCGCCGTGCGGGCCGGTGGGATCGCCGGGCTGGGCCGCGAGATCGGGGCGGCCCGTCGCGGAGTGCGCGAGATCGCGGTACTGATTCGCCAGATCGAGATCGTGGTCGTGGACCAGCGATTCCGTGATCAGGAGGTAGTAGGGCTCGTCGCCGTCGATCGGCGTCCGCATCATCGCCGGCACCATCAGCAGGTAAACGAGCGCCGCGAGGATCGCCGCGCGCGCCGCGCTCCATCGCACGGCATGTGATGGCGCGAATCCGAGAAACAGCGAGAACGCGGCGAGCTTCACGACCGCCAGGGTGGTGATGGCGATGTAGGGATCGATCTCGAGCAGACCAAGCGGAGCCGCCGGATCGGGCGATTGCGGCGCGGACGTCCCCACGTGAAGAACGAGATGCAGTGCCCAGGCTCCGGCGGCGAGTGCCCACGATGCGGCGTCGAACGCCAGCCAGCGGCGGCGAAGCGCTGGGGCGAAGACGACGAACGGCGCGATCGCGAAAAGGGCAACGATGCCGGCGAGAGAGAGAATCGGCGGCGTCATCGTTCGTGTGCGATCACCGAGTCGATTTGGAGCCGGGACGGCGGCGGAAGGCTTGGCGCGGCTGCGACGCGCAGCGAGGCGAGATCATCCAACCCTCGCAGCGTGACGAGGCTCTGGCCGCCGAGCCAGGCGGACGCGCCATAGCCGTTGAATTGCCACACGGGCCGCCGCGGCAGGGAATTGCGGGAGAGAAATGCGTGCTCGCGCCGCATGAATCCCCAATCAACGACGTCGCCGATGGTCAACTGCCGGCTGGTGCAACGGCCGTGCCGATCGATCATCTCGACGGTCCCGACCGGTGTGCCCGGCGGCAGCGGCGAGAAGTTCGCGCCTGATACAACGAGCGTCGCGGTGCGCGTGTGCGGCGGGAGCGGAACATCGATTGTCTGCGATGACGAGAGGGCCCATCCGAGGAGCTGTCGGGTTCCCTCGATCGGCGCCGTGTCGGGAAGGATGAGATTGGCGTTGAAGAGGAACGCCAGCGCACCAACTGCGCCGATCGCGGGAGCGAGCCGGCCCGCGGATGCCAGAAGCATCAGAGCGATGAGCGCGGCGAGAGTGAGCGGAAGCGGGAACGCGCGGGCCACCGCGCCGCTCCAGGGGAACATGGCGATGAAGAGCACCGCGATCACGATCGACGGCGCGCTCAATGTTGCCACGGCATACGATCGGACGCGTGCGACGCCTGGCTCCGCGCCACGGCTGGTTCCTCGCGCGAGTGCAACGACCGTCGCGGCGAGCACGTAGAGCGGCGCGACCGGCGATCGTGCGAACGCACCTGTGATCAGGATCAGGGCCACGCACGCCGCCGTCGCATCAGCGCGAGCGAGATCGGCGGCGAGCCATGGAGCGAACAGCGCCGAGCGCGCCAGCATGACAAACGATGAGGCCCTTCGCAGTGGAAGCGAAATCGCGGGCGACGCCCGCTCGACCCGCCTGCGAATCGCGGGCCCGATCCAGTGAACGGCAACGGCGATCGCGGTGATCGCGAAGAGCCACGGCCCGCCTGCCAGGCCGAGGGAGAGCGCGAGCGCCGAGAGGCTCAGCGGCTCGCGCAGCAAGAGGCCGAATGGGCCGGCGCGGCGCTCCGGCCTGTTGTCGTCCTTTCGCCACAGCATCGCAATCGACGCCAGCGCAAACGGGTACGCGATCGCGCGGCCTGGATGGACCGGCGTCACCAGCGCGATCGCGATCACGATAGCCATTCCCAGCGGCGTCAGGCCTCGCCGTTTGTTGCACTCGATGATGGCCAGGGCAAGCAGCATGATGCCCACGATTGCGGCGATCTCGCGCAGGAGCTCGACATCGGCGAGGGGCAGCCAGCGCAATAGCGCCGTGGCTGCAACTACGATCGTCAAGGCGATCACCGGCGGCACGACGCCACCGCGCAATGACGTGCCAATCGTTGCGGCGAATGCCAGCGCCACGACCAGGCCGATCGAGAGAAGCCGGAGGCGCTCATCGCCGATTGTGGCTTCGATCGCGACGAGCAGCGGCACGGCGAGCTGAATGCCCGCCGAGGCGCGCGTCTCGCGCACCAGCCAGGCCAGAAGCACGATCACCACGCCGATGAGCGGCAGCGCGCGATCGATCGGCGTCGCACCGAGACCATGATCGGCGGCGAGCCGGCAGGCGATCCCCGCGGCCGCGGCGCCGGCGACCCACCCGAGGTGCGTTAGGGCTTTCACGTCAGTCTGATACGGAGCTCAGAGGAGAATCGCCGCATGGAGGCGAGTGTATCGCTCTTGAAGGCAGAAGGTAGAAAGCAGAAGGTGGAAGTGATCAGCGTCAGTGATTGGTTGTGTCGTTCGAGTTTCTTGATCATGGCTCTTCTGGCATTTCTTGATGAAGCTGGGGACCACTCTCTGGATCGAGTGGATCAGGACTTCCCGGTCTTCGTTCTCGTCTTCCTGTTGTGTCAGGAGCAGGCCTATTCCGACGTGATCGTGCCATCGTTCACCCGATTCAAGCTGCGGCATTTTGGCCATGACGGGGTCATACTGCACTCGCGAGACATTCGCAAGGCCATCGGCGATTTCGCATTTCTTCAAGTACCTGACAAGCGTGCCCCTTTTTATTCAGAGCTCAACCAGTTGATGATCGAAAGCCCGATCCAACTGATCGCAATCGCTATTCGGAAGCAATCGCACAAGGAACGTTATGGGAAAGCTTGTCGAAACCCGTACGAGCTTGCGCTCGAATTCGGAATGGAGCGCCTCAAAGCGTATCTGGAAGAGCTTGGACAGAAGCAGATCACGCTGCTAGCCGAGGCGAGAGGAAGAAACGAAGACGACGCGTTGCGGCTTGCCTTCCTTCAGCTTCTGAAACTCGGGTCGTACTACCACGAGTTTCAATCGATCGAATTCAATCTCAAGTTCGTTCCCAAGAGATCGAACGTTCTGGGCCACCAACTTGCCGATCTCTGCGCCTACCCGATCGGAAGGAGAGTCATCGATCCCAAGAAGAGCCATCAGTCGTTTGAGATTGTCCGCCGGAAGTTCTTGGACCGGCCAGGGTGGAGGCACGGTTTCAAGATCTTCCCTTGAGAAACAAAAGGCCCCGATTGCTCAGGGCCAGTTGCCGACCGGGAGTTCCCAGTCCCACTTCAGTATCCGGAAACGAACCTTAGTGCTCTT
>DASQGS010000257.1:0-19685 GCA_035632455.1 Thermoanaerobaculia bacterium
GACGGACCTGAGTTGGCTCAGCAACCGGCGCATCTGCCTGGAGGCGCGCCGCGACGAGCACACGCATGCTCTCATCGTCTGGAAGCTCGACGACGGAACGATCGAGCACGCCTACGAAGGAACCAGCTTCTCGATCTCGCCCGACGGGAATTTCATCACCTGGCTGGAGGCGAGCGGCGGCTCGAATGCGAAGGTGATGCTCGACGGCGTCACCCTCTATCCCACCGAGAGCAACGCGGAGTACCGGATCCATCCCGACCTCTTCGCCTGGACCGCGGACGGATCGCGTTATGCCTTCGTCGACGAAGGAAGCACGCCTCCGAAGATCGTCGTCATCTCCGCCCGAGCCCCGCGCGTCGCGCGGATCGTTTCCGTTCCCGGCAACGACCCGGTCACGCGCCTCGTTTGGAGCGGCGATGATCTCGGGTTTGTGCAGGGGAAGACCGCCGCCGCGATCGGCGCGATCGACGGCAAGATCCGCCCGCTGCGCGAGGGAACGATCGGCCAACCTCCGGCAGTGAATACGGCGGAGGATGTGTGGTGCCCGTGAAGGGCGCAAAAGTCAGGGACGAGGGAAGGGACAAGGGACGACGCGGGAGCCATTGGCAGCGCCCGGGCGCCCGAGCGTTTGTGGAATGCGACTCTTGCCTTCCGCCTTCTACCCTCTAATCTGTAATCGTTTCTTCACCTTCGCTGTCGAATACTATGTAGTGGCGCTCACACCCCTCCGAGGCAGGTCCATGATGCGACTGGTTGTCGTAGTTCTGTCGTTCGTCCTTCTTGTCGCTCCTTTGGCCGCGCAAACGACCGCGTGTCCTTCGCGTGTTGCGCACCTTGTCTATCCGCCTGACGGTGCCACCAACGTCGGTGCGACGTTGACCGGACAGACGAGGCTCGGAGTGCTGTTTGCCTGGAACCCGGTGCGAAATGCTGCGGGCTACAACCTCTTCGTCGGCCAGGGCGGTGGGGCACCGGTGATGATCGGTCCGACGATCACCGATCAGGCCTACGAGGTGGTGCCGTTGGCGCAGGGGAAGGCGTCGTGGTACGTGCAGACGGTCTACGACGGCAACTGCCCGCCGACGACCTCGGATACCGCGCAGTTCACTGTCGCAGCGCCACCGTGCGCCGCTCCGTCGCGGACCGCGGCATCCGTGATTCGCTCGGTCACTACGGGCGAGCAGTATGACGTCCGGTGGCGCCCAGTCCTCGGAGCCACGCACTATCAACTGCAGGAGTCGACCTCGCCGGACATGTCGGGATCGACGACCTACGAAGTCGACGGCGCGGAGGAGCAAGTTCAGCACGACGTCACCGCGCCAACCGCGTATTACTATCGAGTCCGCGGCGTCGCGGCTTGCAACCAATCGAACGGTCCGTACTCGACGATCGTTCGGACGGTAATCGTCCCCAAGCCGGCTCCCACGCATCCGAAGCCGACGTATCTCAGTCAGGCTGGAACGCGCCGCAGTGTCATTCATTCGTTCTTCATTCCCGGCCGAGGGAGCAAGAGCGATCCGAGCGACGTCTTCGTGATCACCGATAACAAGCCGTGGCTGTCGGTCAGGCCGGCGTGCGGCCCGCTTCCGCCGGATGGCACGACCGTCCAGGTCACCATCGATCCCACCCAGATCGACGCCGGGTCACACACGGCGATCATCACCTACAGAGTCGCCAGCGCGTGTCCGGGAAGCACAAACGAGCCTGTGGTCACATCGAACTTCGTTCCCGCGCCGAACGACACCACGCCGGTCAACGTGCCGCTCTCGATCAGCCTCGTCACGCCGGTCAACCCGCAGACGAAGCCGGACCCGCTGTCGAGCTCGCTCATCATTCCGGCGGTGAGTCATGCTTTCGGCGGCGCCGATTCGCAATGGCAGTCCGACATCCGCCTCACGAATCCTGGAGCTCACCCGCAGACCTACCAGATCACGTTCACGCCGTCGGGCACGGACGTCAGCCAGAGCGAAGTCCACGTGACCACGGTGGAGATCGATCCCGGCGATACGACGGCGATCGACGACATCATCAGCCAGTGGTACGGCTTCGGCGCGCTCAACGACGGGCTGAATGGGATGCTCCAGATCACGCCGATCGACAACTTCGGCAATCCCGTTGCCGGCAACCCGCGCTCGCTGGCCGTAGCATCGAGCCGTACGTACGATGTCACGCCGAACGGTACGCTCGGACAATTCATCCCGGCGATTCCCTTCGCGCAGTTCATCAGCCAGTCGACGAACCAGTCGCAACCGACGCGGTTGAGCCTCCAGCAGGTCTCGCAGACCGCCGACTTCCGCACGAACCTCGGACTGCTCGAGGCCTCCGGCCAGCCGGCCTCGGTCCTGCTCAAGGTGTTCGACAACTTCGGCAGGCAGACCGGCAGCAGCGTCCCGATGAGCATCGCCGCGGGACAGCAATTCCAGATCGGCTCATTCCTCGCAACGGTGCCGGGTATCCCGACTGTGAACGGCGTCCCGACGCTGACCGACGGGCGCATCGAGGTCTCGGTGACCTCGTCGACCGGCAAGGTGATGGCTTACGCCTCGATGGTCGACAATCACACCAACGATCCGCTCATGGTCGCCGGGATCGATCCCTCGAAAGTCAGCGCCGCCCGCTATGTCGTTCCCGGCATCGCCGACATCAATAACGGTTCTATCCACTGGCGCTCGGATGTCCGGCTCTACAACCCCGGAACGACATCGGTGTCGACGACGGCGACGTTCTATCCGACGGCGAACGCCGCGCCGCCGATCTCGGTGCCCTTGGTCGTGCCCGCCGGCCAAGTCGCCGCGATCAACAACATCCTCGAAAGCCTCTTTGGCCTGACGAACGTCCTCAGCGCCGGCGGATCGCTCGTGATCTCGACTGCGTCCGCGGCCCAGCTCGTGGCCACGGCACGGACGTACGACCAGGATGGCCCCGGGACGTACGGCCAGTTCGTTCCGGCCGTCACGCCCGCGGACGCGGTGGGCTCCGCGGACCCGCCGCTGCAGATCCTCCAGGTCGAGCAGTCCGACGCCTTCCGCACCAACGTTGGAGTCGCCGAGGTGACCGGCAATCCCGCCACCATCGAGATCACCGTGTATGTCCCCGACTCGAAGGTGACACCGATCTTCCACCAGGACCTGCAACCGAACGAATTCCTGCAATTCAACAGCCTACTTGCATCGCTCGGCTATCCCGTGGCGTACAACACGCGAGTCTCCATCCGAGTCCTCAGCGGCACCGGCCGCGTGACCGCGTACGCCTCGGTGGTGGACAACAAGACGCAGGATCCGACGTTCGTCCCGGCGCAGTAGGTGGCCACGTTTGTGGCCGAACTTTTCAAGTTCGGCCATGATGCTTGGCAGGATGTACGCCGTGACATCCAGCCTCGGCGTGGCGGTGCGTTGGGTTAAGGCTTCCCGAGATCCGGCCGAAGTTGAAAACTTCGGCCACTACGGCTTGCTCTCCCGAATCCCATCCTTCACCCCGGCCGCTTTGTGCTTCGCGAATCGCTCGCCGAAGAAGTCGCCGTTGTTCCATCGCGGTCGCTCGTTCGCATTGGCGACGAGGTAGCCGACGAGGAAGTTTGTCTGGGCGTACGTCGCGCCGGACGCGAAGTCGATGTGTTGGGCGAGGTTGTCCTTCGGGGTGTGGTAGACGTTGTGCAGCCATTCGCGCGTCGCGGCCTCGCCGTCGATGGCCGGGTCGCCGCTCTTCGTCCCGCCCTTGATGATGATCGAGGGAATGCCGGCTTTGACGAATGAGAACTGGTCGCTGCGGATGAACCGCACTTCCTCGGGATTGGGGTCGGGGCTGATGGGCAACCCGAGGTGCGCTGCGGCGCGCTGGAGCGTCGCGGCGAGCGTCGAGTGCTCGCTGCCGAAGGCGATGAGGTCGGCAACCGGGTAGAGGGCCATGAACATATCCATGTTGATGTCGGCGACGATCGCGCCGGCGGGCACGGGTGGGCGGCTGGCGAAGATCTGCGAGCCTTGTTCTCCTTTTTCCTCGCCGGTCACGGCGACGAAGAGAATCGAGCGTCTCGGCGCCTTCCCGAGCGACGAGAATGCCCGCGCGATCTCGATGAGCGAGGCGATGCCGGAGCCGTTGTCGAGGGCGCCGTTGTAGATGCGCTCGGTGCCGTCGACGGCGTGGCGACCGAGGTGATCGAGATGCGCGGAAAACACGACGTATTCGTTACGAAGTACTGGATCGGAGCCGCGCAAAAGGGCGACGACATTCGCGCTGCGCGCCGTCTGGAGGCGCGTGCGCGTGGTGATCGTCGCCTCGGTCGCGAGGGCGAACGACCGCGTCGTTCCCTTCTCCGCTGCGGCGAGCACGGCGTCGACGGTCATCGGCGCGCCGCGGAACAGGATCTCGGCGCCGGAGCGGCTGATCGCGGCCGCGCCGCGAAGATCCTCGATGGACTGGAGCGGCCGGCCTTGCGCGTCGAGCGCGACCATGGGCGCGATGCCTGACTGCCGCGCCATCTTCGCGAACGGGTAGCGCGTCTCATCGACACTCGTTTTCAATCGCAGCACGCCGATCGCGCCGCGATCGGCCGCGACCCTGGCCTTGATCTCGTTGCTCGAATAGTAGGCCCGCTGGTCGGTCGGAAACTTGGGCGGCGCGCCCGTGAGTTGAAGGACGATTCTGCCGCGGACGTCGATGTTCGTGTAGTCGTCGTATCCGAGCTCGGGTGCGACGATGCCGAATCCGACGAATACGACTGGCGCGGTGACCTCCGTCCGCTCGCGGAGAGGGTCGGCGTGGAGAAGACAATCCTGGTGAGCGATGAGAGCTTGCGCTGATCCCGATTGGCGCACCACCAGCGAGGACTCGGCGTCGATGAGCTCGCACCGGCGGAAGTCGA
Source organism: Thermoanaerobaculia bacterium (assembly GCA_035632455.1). GTDB lineage: Bacteria > Acidobacteriota > Thermoanaerobaculia > Gp7-AA8 > Gp7-AA8 > DASQGS01. The sequence continues at coordinate 4,862 of DASQGS010000257.1, forward strand.
TGACCTGAAGCCAGCCGCCGCGATCGCCCATCGGCTCGAGTCCGAGCGCGGCGAACTGCGCGGCGACATACTGCGCCGCGACGTCGAAGCCGTGCGTGCCGGTCTCGCGGCCGTCCAGAAGATCGCTGGCCAGGAAGTGGATGTGCGCGGCGATGGCCTCCGGCCGGATGCGCTGGCGGGCGGCATCTGCCGCGGCGTCGATGGGAGGTTGTGGTGCGGCGGCGTGAAGGGAGGTTGCAACGAAAGCGATGAGGGCGAAGACGGAAACGCGGGATAGGTACATGAGGTGAGAGTTTAGCGGGAAACGCCCCTCGCAGCTTGGATCGCGTCATCTCACCTGTTATCGTCCTCGCCCGCTGTGACTGCCGATCCAACGCTCGACCCTTCCGCCGCGGTGCCACGCATCCGCCTGCTCCAGCTCTGGCTGTTGCTGACGGTGATGGCTCTCTTCGTTCACCTCGGCGGTTATCCGCTGTACGACTCCGACGAGGGGCGCAACGGAGAAGTGGGGCGCGAGATGGCGACGACGCACGACTACGTCATGCCGCGGCTCGATGGCCTGCCGTATCTCGACAAGCCGGTGCTCTACTTTGCCGCCGAGGCTGCGGCGATGGAGATCCTGGGGCCGACGGAGACAGCCGCGCGGCTGCCGGCGCTTCTGTTCACGCTGGCTACGGCAGCGATTGCCGCCTGGTTCGCGAGGCGTGTGCTGGGTGCCCAGGAAGCGTGGATCGTCGCGATCGTCACGCTGGCCATGCCGCTGACGCTGGCGTTCTCGCGCACGGTCATTTTCGATAGCGCGTTGACGTTCTTCATCACGCTCGCGATCATCGCGTTCTATTTCGCCGTCGACACTCGTCTGTCCGGCGTGTCGGCGATCCGCTGGACGGTGCTGGCGTGGGGCGCGATGGGATTCGGCGTTCTGACAAAAGGTCCCGTCGCGATCGCGCTTCCACTCCTGGTGGCCGTGCCGTATGCCATCTATAGAAAAGCCGGACGCGCTCTTTGGTCGTGGGCCGGTCTGGGTGTGTTCACTCTCGTGATCGCGCCTTGGGTCGTGGCGATCTCGCGGGCCGTGCCTGACTTCTTGCACTACGTTCTGGTCACAGAGACAGTGCAACGGCTGGCGACGAAGGCGCTCAAGCGCACGGGCCCGCCGTGGTACTTCATCCCATATCTGCTCGGAGGTGCACTGCCGTGGTCGATTGCAATTCCGGCAGGATGGAGAGCGTCCCGACCGTTGCGCGCCGGCGATGGGAGCGAACGGCGGATCGATCCACTGGCGTTGTATCTCGTCGTGTGGATCGCCGTGCCATTCGTATTTTTCTCGCTGTCGCAGTCGAAGAGGCCTCAATACATCCTTCCGCTGATGCCTGTCGTGGCGTTGCTCGTGGCGCTCGTTTGGCGCGGCTCGCGGCCGCGCGTGCCTGGCGCGCGTGTGACCGGCGCGATTCTGTCGCTGCTCGGGTTGCTTCTGATCATCGCGCCGTTGATGGCGCATCCAAGGAACCTCAATCCCGATTTCATCGAGCCGATTCGCACCGCGGCGATCGGAATTGGCGCCGCCGCGATCGCCAGCGGAGTAGCTGCGCTCGCGTTCTCAACGCGGAAGGAGATTGTGATCGCGGCTCTGACCCTGCCGGTTCTCGCGATCCCGCTGTTCGCGAATCCGCTGCTTCGCGCCGTCGGCCTGCGACGCTCCGCGGAGGCGTTCGCGGCGCAGTTGCGGCAGCATGTCGCGCCCGAAACGGAGCTGATCGGGATCGAAGCCTTCAGCGGGTCGATGGCCTTCTATCTGCGCCACGAGATCGTCGTGGCCACGCCGGACGCCCAAGAGATGACGAGCAACTATTTGATCCGGCACTACGACCGGTTCACCTCAATGCCGAGCGGAAATCTCCGATCGATGCGCTGGCTGGACGCGACGATCGGTGCGTGCTGCGCGCCGCGGATCTACATCGTCCGGAACGATGACGGAGCGCGGCGGCGGTCTCTCGAAGCTCGCGGTCTGCGTTTGCTCGCCGAGGGCGCGCACTTCGCGGCGTATGGGATCGAGCGGGCGGCGAAGAGTCCGCCCCGGTGATGGCCGCGGTATCGCCGGCCGCCGGGGGAGACGCGACGATCCGGTCTAGAATGCCGCCGTTCATGTGCGGAATTTACGGAATGATCTCGGACTCGGGCAGCGCGCTGCTGCATCCGGAAGTCCTGGATTTCATGGGGACGGCGCTTCGACACCGCGGCCCGGATGGTCGCGCCGTGCTGACGATTCCGCACGCCATGATCGGCACGGAGCGGCTACGGATCATTGATCTTCACGAGCGCGCCGATCAGCCGTTCTCCGCGCCGGGCTCGAACGTCTGGCTCGAGTGCAACGGCGAGATCTACAACGCCGCCGAGATCCGCGCCCGTTATCCGGACTATCCATATCGATCGCATTCGGATGTCGAGACGATTCTGCCGCTGTACCTCGAGCGCGGCGCCGGCGCCGTGCCTGTGCTCGACGGCATGTTCGGCCTCGCGATCTGGGACAACCGGTCGCGCCAGCTACTGCTCGCGCGCGATCGCGCTGGCGAGAAGCCGCTGTTTTACACGCGCATCGGCCACGAAGTTCTCTTCGCATCGGAACTGCAATGCATGCTCGGCCATCCAGGTGTGAGCCGAGAGCTCGACCACGTCGCGCTCGCGCAATACCTGAGGCTCGGCTACGTCCTCGAGCCGCGCACGATGTTCGCGGCGATCCGCCGCATCGAAGCGGGGACGTACGTGACGTTCACCGAGCGCGGAGAGACCGTCGTCCGGTACTGGGACCCGGCGGCATTCGCGATCGAGCCTCGCAACAGCGCCCGCGCCGTCACCGAGGTGCAGGAGCTGATCGAGGAAGCGGTTCGCAAACAGGTGATGTCGGACGTGCCGGTCGGTGTCTTCATCAGCGGCGGCCTCGACTCGTCGATCCTGGCGACATTGGCCGCTCGGGTGATCGGCGTCGGGAAGGTGCACACGTTCTCCGCGCAGTTCGCGGAGGAATCGTACGACGAGAGCGGAGACGCGGCTCGACTCGCGGCACGCATTGGCACGCGCCACGTCCCGGTGCGCACGGACGGGGAGACGCTGCTCGATGCCTTGACTCACGTGACCCGAGGTATTGCCGAGCCGCTCGCCGATCCCGCGGTGCTGCCGACGTTTCTCCTGGCACGAGCGGCGCGAGAGCACGTCAAAGTCATCCTCTCCGGCGAAGGGGCCGACGAGCTCTTCGGCGGGTATCCGACGTACCTCGGCCATAAAGTCGCGCCGCTCTACGACGCCCTCCCGTCGTTCTTGCGCTCTGGGATACGCCGCGCCGTTCAGCGCGTGCCGTCGTCCAGCCGAAAGGTGACGATCGAGTACCTCCTCAAGCGATTCGTCTCCGACGCCGAACGGCCGTGGATCGAGCGCCACCTGGCCTGGTTCGGCACCGGTCTCAGTCCCCGAGTCCACGCCGCCGGGATGCCGGTGATGGGTGACCTGCTAGACGCCGGGCAGCATGCCGATGCGCTCGCCGGCGCGATGCTGCTCGACTATCGCAGCTACCTCCGCGACAACCTGCTCGTGAAAGTCGATCGCGCCACGATGCTCTCGTCGGTCGAGGCGCGCGCGCCGTTCCTCGACCGCGACGTGACGCAGTACGCGTTGTCGCTCGCGCCCAACCTCCGTGTCCGGCGCTTCGAGACGAAGTGGATCCTGAAGAAGGCCGCGGAGCGCTGGCTGCCGCGCGATGTGATCTATCGCCGCAAGCGGGGCCTCAGCGTTCCGATCGCGAGTTGGCTCAACCACGGTCTCGCGGCGGAGGTAGACAGGCTGCTCGATCCGGATCGCCTTCGTGCTCAGGGCCTCATCGACCCGGCATATGCAAGCGAGCTTCTGGCGGAACATCGCACCGGTCGCGCGAATCATGCCAAGCCGCTCTGGGCTCTGGTCATGTTCCAGTATTGGATCGAGCGCTGGACGTGATGCGGCATTCGCGAACGCCAAGCGTCCTCGTTGCGATCGCGCCGTGCTACGCTCGACCGCGGAGGAATCGAGCGTGAAGTACTACAGGGGATGGCAATTCGTGCCGATGAAGGGAAACGCGGCGATGTACTACGAAACGGACGACGAGGGGAGCGTCAAGCGTTTCATGACGGTGATCGAGGAGGCCGGCGAGCTGGAGCGGATGCCGAACCCGCCCATGAAAAGCCTGTTCCGTCCGGAGTTGCTGGAGAGCGTGACAGCCGAGGAATTCGAGCGCTGGTGGGGTAGGGAAGGGTAGCGTTCGGATGGACACCGGCCGCAGGGCGGGAGGCGATCAGCGTCGATTGGCCTCGAGGACGGCGATTCGCTCCCCGAGGCGACCGCACGACGAGGTAATCAGGCTCTCGACGGCCAGGAATCGATCATCAGTCTGCTCTTGGAATCGACCCAGTCTCTGGTCGACGTTGTCGACTCCCTCGGCCACCAGACGAATGTCATCACGTAGAGATTCGATCTGGACATTTGCATGGCGAATCTCGTCTTCAAGTTGCTCGAAGCGCTGCCTCGCCTCTGCCCGCGAGTCATCAATTCGCTGTCCGGTCTCATCGAAGCGCCGCGCTGTCTCATCGAAGCGCTGCGCCGTCTCATCGAAGCGCTGCGCTGTCTCCGTGCGGAGCTGCTCGAATAGTTGTCTGGACTCGGCCCGCGATTCCTCGAACAGTTGCCGTGCCTCAGCCCGCGATTCCTCGAACAGTTGCCGTGCCTCAGCCCGCGAGTCATCAATTCGCTGCTCCAGCCTCGCAAACCCCCTCTCTACAAGAGCGACTATTTCTTTCTCGTCCAATCTCGATTCCTCTTGCCTTGATCGGGCAACCGACCCTCAGGCGGCAGAAAATCATACCTCGGTCGAGAGCCAGTGCAAGCTCGAACTTCGTCATGAATTCGGTGCTTCCGCATCCCCTTCCTGGAGCTCGGGGTTACGTCTCACCCGGCCCCGCTCAATTCCTCAAATCCATCGGAAGAATCCGCCCCACCATCCATCGCTCGTTGTGATTGCCGAGCGGAATCCAGTACCAGGACGGAGCCTGATTCCCGATGGAGAGGCGAGCGAAGAGCCCGGCCTCGCCGCGGGAGAAGGGATTCACGATCGGGGCTGACAACTCGAGCAGCTCGGCGTCGTGATCGCGAGGCCCTTCGTAGCGTTCGATGGGCCGCCATTTGCATCCCTCGGCAGGAATCACGACCGGCAGCGGCGCCCGTGCCGACTGCTCCTGCGCCAGTGTCAGCGACTCCATGTCCGGTTTGCGGCGATCCGGATAGAGGTCGTGCAACGCGGCGATCGAGGCTCCGGTGACGAGCGGCCGAGTCACCTTGTAGACATGGATGGCGGTCTCGCGGCTGATTCCTTCGTTGACGGTGCGCAGGCAAAAGGCGTCGAGCACGGTGCGTGGCACATCGGTCCACTCCGGAGTCTTGAGAGGGGCCGGTGTCGACGAGGCGCAGGCGGCGAGCAGCAGAAGGGCGGGGAGTGCGATCTTGCGCATGGACAGATTGTGGCACGCTGGCGCGCTAGTGAAGAAGAGATCCGTTATTTGCCTGTCGCTGGCAGCCGGCCGCCTGCTGCCGTACCATGAAACACCGTGCACATCGATCATGAGGTGCGTGAGATCGCCTGCTCCGTCGGCGACCTCGTCTACGAATCGACCTACCGGCGCATCGGAGTCGAGCGCGGCGACGGCTTCCGGCGGATGTGGATCGGGCAGGACATTCACACGCGGCGTGCCGAATCGCGCGCCGCCGAGGATCCGTTCTATCGCCCGGAAGTCCCGGTCTCCTATCGGACGACGTTGCGCGACTGGACCATCGCCATCTCCGGCCGCATCGATGGTCTGTCGGTCGACCGCGAGCAGAGGCGGATCACGATCGAGGAAGTGAAGTCGATCCACTTCGACCTCGAGCTCGAGGCGATGTACGGCCACGAGAAAATGAAAAGACATCTCTATCAGCTTCTGCTCTACGCGTTCTTTCTCTCGAACGACCAGCAGTACGCCGGTTTCGACTTTGTTCCGCAGCTCGTGCTCATCGATCTCGTCTCCGGCGACACCAGGGTCATCGACGCCGAGCTCGATCGCGAAGCCATCGCTGCAACGCTGGCGACGACGCTCGATCATCTCGTCGGCGAGATCGAGTCCGACCACGGCCTTCTGCTCGCGAAGCGCGCATTCGCCGAGACGCTCGGCTTCCCCTACGACAGGCCGCGTCCGTACCAGGTGGAGATGATCGAAGCCGTCGCCAGGGCCGTGCGCCAGCGCGAGGCCCTGCTGGTCTCTGCGCCGACCGGCGTCGGCAAGACCATCGCCGCGCTCTTTCCAGCCGTGCGCGAGTCGTTGCTGGCCGGGAAGAAGCTGTTCTTCCTCACATCGAAGACGTTGCAGCAGGACGCTGCCGTGCTCGCGCTCAGGATGCTCAACGACGGCGCCTTTCGCGTTCTGCGCATCCGCGCCAAGCAGAAGATGTGCGCCCACACGGAGATGATCTGCCACGAGGATTTCTGCCCTTACGCCGCGCGCTACTCCGAGAAGATGGAGAAGAGCGGGCTCGTCTCGCACATCGAAACGTCCATGAGCTACTTCGATCCCGACCTGACGTTCGAGATGGCGAAGTCAGAAGAGGTCTGCCCGTTCGAAGTGTCGCTTGAGCTCATCGAGCGGGCGGACGTGATCGTCTGCGATTACAACTATGTCTTCGACCCGTACGTCGGCCTCAAGACCTACAAGGAGGACGACGACTGGGGCGATTGCGTGCTCATCGTCGACGAGGCCCACAATCTCGTCGACCGCGGACGCGCCTACTATTCGCCGGAGCTTCACGAGAAGACCTTCGACGAGATCCGGCGGCATCTCATGGGCCGGAGCTGCTGGATCGAGGGATGGGAGGAGTTGATCGAGCTCCTCCGCGTCCATTTCGAAGAATTGGCTGAAGGCATCGACACCGAGGCCGGCCTCAAACAAGCCCTCTGCTCACCGAGCCGCGAGCTGTTCGTCGATCAGCGAACGGAGTGGGAGCGACTGATCGTCGAGTACATCGCCTGGAAGATCGAGAACAAGATCGCCGAGGAGGACGATCCACTGGTCGACTTCTACTTCAAGCTCGTGAAGTTCACGAATCTCCTCGGTGAGGAGGGCGACGAGTTCGCGCATATCGTCGAGCGGACACCCGATGGGATCAAGCTGAAGATCTTCTGCAGGGATCCTTCGCGATTCCTCGGCCGGATCTTCGACTCCGCGCATGCCACCATCGCCCTCTCCGCGACGCTCGAGCCCTTCGAGTTCTACGAGAAGACTCTCGGATTTCCGCGCGATCGCACGGTCGAGCTTTCCTTGCCATCGCCGTTCCCGCGCCACAACCGCAAGATCGTCGTCGTGCCGGAGGTCGACACGACGTTCAAGCAGCGCGCGAACCACTACGATCGCATCGCCGAGACCGTTGCTGAGATCGCCGAGGCGGGCGACGGCAACTTCCTCGCCCTCTTTCCCAGCTACGCTTTCCTGCGCGAGGTCGCGGATCGGATGCCGCAGATCCGCAAGAACGTGATGGTCCAGCGCACCGACATGACCGATTACGAGCGCAACGCCTTCCTGGATACTCTGCGCGACCGGCCGAAGCGCGGAAATGTCATCCTCGCCGTTTCCGGTGGCATGTACGCCGAAGGTGTCGACTACCAGGGCGACATGCTCTCCGGCGTCGTGGTCATCGGCCCGGCGCTGCCGGCGGTGAGTTTCGAGCAGGAGTTGCTCAAGCAGTACTACGAAGACCAGTATGGCGCCGGCTTCGAGTTCGCCTATCTGATTCCCGGGATGACGCGCGTCGTGCAAAGCGCCGGCCGTGTCATTCGCAGCGAGACCGACGTCGGCGTGATCGCATTGCTCTGCCGCCGGTTCACGCAGGAGACGTACACGCGGTATTTCCCAACCGATTGGTACGACGACTCGCCTCGGGAGCTCGTCACGAAACGCGCCGCGATCGAGATCCGCGCGTTCTTCGAGTCGAAGGCAAGCGGACAGATGACGCTCCTGATGGGCTGAACCTACACATCCAGTTCCTTCAACAAGTGGACTGCCCTGCGTCGCAGCGGGCCCATCAGCGGCAGCCCCGCGATCCTGATCGATTTGACGATGAGGTCGAGCGTCCCGTCGACAAGTGCCGCCGTTCTCTTCTGTCCGTGCGATCGGTCGTAGATCCAGAACAGAATCAAGCCCATCTGATAGAGCCACAGGAGTCGTGGAAGATAGGGAACGAGTTCCTTCGGAGCGCTTGTGCTCGCGCCATCGAGAGCTTGACCGAACCATGCCTCGCTTTCTTCGCGGATCGCGCTCGTCTCATCGCCGAACGGGGAGAGAGGACTCGCAGGGTCGACGGCGCTCCGAAACAGTGCGCCGAGAAATGCCCGATGTTCGGCGAATTGCTCGAACTTGAGATGGATGATCCTTGCAAGCCGCCGCTTGAGGTCGTTCGTCTTCACCAGCTCCTGCGGAAGGACGACGCGCATCTCCTCCGCTGTCCGAAGGTAGAAGGCCATGACCAGTTCTTCCTTGGAACGAAAGTAGTAATACGCCGCGCCCGTGGCCACGCCGGCTGCGGCGGCGATATCGCGCATGGTCGTCTTCTCGAAACCGTGCTCCCGGAAGAGCGTCAGCGCCGCGGTGAGGATGCGCTCCCGCGTTTCCTCAGCCTTGGCCGTGGAGAGCTGTGATCGAACCGGCATGGGCAGGCCCCCTGGGAGTGAGCATAGGCCCAGGTAAGGCGGTCATCAAGAGCATTTTTGAACACGATCAAGATTCTCATTGACGTTTCTGGATCCCGGCTCTATATTTAATTTGAACATGTTCAAATATACGAAGGAGCGATGATGAACGATCTTCTCAGGCACCTGATCATCCTCGGTGGTCTCATCCATCTCGCCGTGGCCGCCTCGAGCCTGGCCATTCCCCGACTACTCGACTGGAAACGCGACCTTGCTTCCCTCCAACCCCTGACCCGGCAAGTCTTCTGGACTTACGCCAGCTACACGCTCGGCGCGCACTTGGCGTTCGCCGCCGTGTCTCTCGTCGGAGCGGCTTGGCTCGTCGATGGCTCGCCGCTGGCCGCCGCAGTCACGGGCTACATCGCTATCTACTGGTCGGCACGCGTCGCCGTGCAGTTTGTGCATTACGACCGAACGGCCGCGCGTGCCGGAATCCTCTTCCGCGTCGCCGAGGTCATGTACCTCTCGGCGTTCAGCTATCTCGGCATCGTCTACGGCGTCGCGGCGGCAGGGAACATCTTCGGAGCTCGGCAATGACTGCCTACCTGCCGCGTGATCCGGCGGTGGTGGCGGCCTGCGCCGCGCTGCTCGGATCGCTCGTGGTAGCCGGCTTCGCCATCGTACGTGATGGCCGAGTGGTCGCGGCGTGGGTTCTGACGATTCTCGGTGTCTTCTCGGCCGATCGACTCCTTCGCCACGAAGCGCCGGGCCTGAGGATGGTGGGAATCATCGCCGTCCTCCTCACCGGCATGAAAGTCGTCACTTGGAGCGTGATCCGACGCAGAGGGTCACGCGGCGGCACTGCGAGAAGCGATCTGCGCATGCGGGAATGGCTCGCGTTCGCGGCCTGGCCCGGTATGCGTCCCGCCGATTTCGCGACGCTCGGCAACGAGCCGCGGAGCGGAGTCCATTCGCGCGTCTTGGCCGGCCTGAAAAGTATCGCTTGCGGACTGGTCCTCGTCATGGCGGCGCGCGCCGTCGTTATCGTCTGGCCGCCCGCAATCCGCTCCGCGGCCCGCTGCTTTGTAGCCACTGCCCTTCTCCTTCCCGGGCTCAGCCTGATTCTGCACTTCGGTCTGTTCGGGCTCGCCACTGCGCTCTGGCGCTCCCGAGGTGTGGCGTGCGAGAACCCGTTCCGCCGGCCGCTGAGATCGAACGGCCTGGCGGAGCTGTGGAGCAGGCGCTGGAACGTCGGCTTCTCGGAGATGATCGCAACAGTCGTCGACCGACCGCTTCGCGCCCGCGTTGGCGAGTCCGCGGCCCTGCTCGTCTCATTTTGCGCATCGGGGCTCCTTCATGAGCTCGCGATCACAGTGCCGGTCGGTCGCGGCTACGGGCTGCCGACCCTCTATTTCGCAGTCCAGGGCGCGTTCGTGCTCGCCGAGAGACGGTTCGGACCGATTCACAGGCTCGCCCTAGCCCGCGCCTGGATGTTCGCCGGGCTGCTGGTTCCATTGCCGCTCTGCTTCCCTTTGCCGTTTCTGCGCGGTGTGATCTGGCCGCTCATCGGCCTCTCATGAAGGTTCATCAGGTGAAAGGAGATCGCCGTGCTCTATCGACGTAATCCCCTCACGATGGTCGCAACTATCGATCGATGCTGGTGGCTGACGTACCACACTCCGGCGCCGGTGGCCGCCCGGTTTGTCCCCTCACCGCTCGAGTTGGTGACGCACAATGGGTTCGCCTTCTGGAACATCGTCGTGGCGCGGCTCCGATCGATGCGTCCCAAAGGCATTCCGGAGCCGCTCGGGATCGACTACTGGCACATCGGCTACCGGCTCCTCGTGAGGTTGCATACCGGTGCGGAGCAGCTCGAGGGACTCCATTTCGTTCGAAGCGAATGCGACCGGATGCTCCTGACGATGGCCGGGAATCTGCTGACCGACTTCCGTTTCCACACGGCCCAAATCGACGTTGCGGAGAGCGGGGATCACGTGTTCGTCCGCGTTGGAAGCGCGCAGGGCGCCGGCACGCAAGCCGACTTCGTCCGCGGAGCTCAGGCGCCTCTGCCGTCCGATTCCGCGTTCGGCAGTCTGGCCGAGGCGGAGGCGCGCCTGCGGTATACACCTCGGGCAATCTCAGTGCGGAATGGGGTGGCCAATATTCTCGACGTCGCTCGCGATGAGAGCCAGTGGCGGACGTCGCCGGTGACGATCGAACACGCCCGCTGGCGATTCTTCGGCGACGTCGAGGCCCGGCCTGAGCTGGCGTTCGAGATCGCTCCGATGGAGTACCAATGGAACCGAGGCCGGGACGTCCCGGTGACCGGAAAGGCGCCAACCTACTGAGCTGCGGGTGAAACGGAGGCTGAGCCAATTCGCCTCGACTCGCGAGATACTGAGGGCATGAGACGACATGCAGCCTCGATCACTCTCTGCCTGATTGCAGCCTCACTGTGCGCGGAAGAGCCAAGTCTCGCGAACGCTCGCGTGATGCGTGCGTGGCGAGTGCAGCATGAGCTCGAGATCGTGCGCGAGCTCACGACCTTTCTCGCCATTCCCAACATCGCCTCGGATGCGCCGAATATCGAGCGCAACGCCGGCGCAATCGTCGAGATGTTCTCGCGCCGCCAGATCGAAGCGAGGACGCTGCGGATCGCCGGAGCGCCGCCGCTCATCGTTGCGGACATGAGGGCGCCCGGCGCCACGCGCACCATCGCCTTCTACGCGCACTACGACGGCCAACCGGTCGATCCATCGCAGTGGCGCTCCGCGCCGTGGCAGCCGGAGTTGCGCGATGCCGCCGGCGTGCGCGTCGATCAACCCGCGAAGCTCGATCCCGAGTGGCGCCTCTATGCCCGATCGTCGAGCGACGACAAGGCTGCAATCGTCGGGCTTCTCGCCGCGCTCGATGCCATCCGAACCGCACACCTGACACCGCATGTGAATGTGAAGTTCGTCTTCGAAGGCGAAGAAGAAGCAGGCTCGCCACATCTGGCCGCGTACCTCGCGAAATTTGCCGATGACCTGCACGCCGATGCATGGCTGCTCTGCGATGGGCCGGTGCATCAGAGCCGCCGCGTGCAAATCGTTTTCGGCGCGCGCGGCACGACCGACCTCGAGCTGACGATCTACGGCCCGATGCGTCCACTTCACAGCGGGCACTACGGCAACTGGGCGCCGAATCCGATTGTCATGCTGACCCATCTCCTCGACTCGATGCGCGACGAGGAAGGCCGCATCCTGATCGATGGCTATTACGACGACGTTCGCGCGCTCACCGCCGCGGAGAAGGAGGCGCTCGCCGCCGTGCCCGATGCCGACGATGCCCTGCGCCACGAGCTCGGCCTCGCGCGAACCGAGGGCTCGGGCAAGACGCTCAAGGAGCAGATTCTCCTCCCGGCGATCAACGTCCGCGGGATCTCCTCGGGGCACGTTGGCGCCCAGGCCTCGAACACGATTCAGTCCGAGGCTCATGCATCGATCGACCTCCGCCTCGTGCCCGCAGAGACGCCCGAGAGCGTCCGCGCACGCGTCGAGCGGCACATCGAAAAGCAAGGCTACTTCCTCGTAAAGACTCCGCCCGATCTCGCCACGCGCCTCGCCCATCCGCGCATCGCCATGCTCGCGTGGGGCGCGGGCTACCCGCCGGGACGGACGTCGATGGACCTGCCGTTCTCCCGCGAGGTCGTGGCCATCATGACCGCGGCTCTCGGTTCCATGCCCATCCGCATGCCGACGCTTGGCGGCAGCGTGCCGATGTACCTCTTCGAAGGAAGAGAGCACACGCCCGTGCTGATCCTCCCAATCGCCAACCACGACAACAACCAGCACGCTGCCAACGAGAACCTACGCCTGCAGAACCTTTGGGACGGCATCGAGATTTACGCGGCGCTGATGGCGGAGCTGAAGTGACGGGTTTCTACGATCCAGGGCTTGCTCGCTTCGAGAGCTGACTCGAGGCCAGGTGATTCTTGAAGGATCCCGCGCGGGCATGTTGCCGTCGACGCGGCGATGATCTCGACAAACGAGCAGGTCTGCATTTGAGGTTGCAAAGAAGGAACGCGGACATGAAACCGTTACTATTTTTCTTCGCGCTGATCACATCACTCGCCTCCGCGCCGTTACCATCGCCCGCACCTTCCGCACCGGCCTTAGTGCGGATAGACCGTGACAACCTCTGTGTGACCAACGGAGTCGTATCGACCGATTCCCATGGAACGCTGGAGATCGACACGCCCAGCTCACGTGCGGTTGTCCGGAATCCGACCGCTCACATCGCCGAGATCCGCTTCCGCTACCTGGGGCCCAGCTCGAGCTCAAAGCCGCTGGCCTCGGGCGAGTTGCGCCGGCAGATCGGCCTGAAGCTGCGGGCCCAGGACACGTGCAATCTCCTGTACGTGATGTGGCACATCGAGCCGGATTCCAGGATCGCAGTCTCCATAAAGCGGAACCCCGGCAAGAATACGCACGAAGAATGCGGCGCCCACGGCTACATCAATATCAAACCTCGCATGAGCGTCCCCACTCCCAGAATACTTCGCGGCGACTCGCATACGTTACGCGCAGAATTGCACGGAACGAACCTTTCCGTCGTTGCGGATGGCAAGTTGGTTTGGGAAGGGCCGGTTGGGGACGAAATCAATGAAATCGACGGCCCTGTCGGTTTTCGCACTGACAATGCCCGGTTTGCCTTTGAGTACTACGCCGGCGTGCCGAATTCCGCCAGTCCGCCGAGTGAACGAAACAGCGGAGTGTCGCCGTGTCACCAATCCGGCGGCGACTAGCCGGTGGCAGGAGAGGCGACAGCGACCCAGTGCGTTCTGCGTGGTGAAGCCAGGCTGCGGAAGGCGCCGCATGTGAAGGCATCTCGGGGCTCGACGGTTCTAGTGTTGCCCGGCTCTCCCGTTTTGGGATACCTTCAGCCTCGCCCGTCTCTCACCCTGCCCACCAGGAGCAATCTCGCATGCAACTCGGTATCGTAGGACTACCCTTCTCAGGCAAATCCACGCTTTTTCAGGCCGTCACGAAGACCCATCTCGACTCCGCGGCCATGGCCAGGACGGACGCGCACCTCGGTGTGGTCAAGGTTCCGGACGAGCGTCTCGACAAGTGCTCGGCACTCTTCTCGCCGAAGAGCACCATCCACGCCACCATCGAGCTCGTCGACGTCGTCGGGCTGAAAAAGGGAGTGACGGGGACCACGCAGTTCACCACCAGCTTCTTCTCCGCAGTCAAGACCAACGACGCGCTGATTCAGGTGGTCCGCCTCTTTGCGAATGACCTCGTGCCACATCCTGACGGCTCGATCGACCCGCTTCGCGACGTGGCCACGTTCGAGACCGAGCTCATCCTTGCCGACATGGCCGTGCTGGAGCCGCGCATCGAGAAGATCCACAAGCAGCTCCAGCGCACGCATGAGGAGCTGATGAAGAAGGAGCTTCCGGTCCTCGAGAAGTGTCTCGCTGTTCTGCACGCGGAGAAGCCGTTGCGGGATGAGGATCTCTCCAAGGAAGAGCTGCTGATCCTGAAGACCTACCAGCTCCTCACCCTCAAGCCGATGCTCATCGCGCTGTCGCTGGACGAATCGCAGCAGTCAGTCGTGGAATCCGAGGTCAGCCGCATGGCTCAGGCGAAAGTGGGCCTGCGCACGAGGGTGGTGGCGTTCTTCGGCAAGATCGACATGGAGATGTCCGAGCTCTCAGGCGACGAAGCGCGCATGTTCATGACTGAATACGGGATCAAGGAATCGGCGCTCGACACGTTGATCCGCGAGGCGTATGCGCTCCTGGGCTTGCAGTCGTTCCTTACGGTGGGCGAGGACGAATGCCGCGCCTGGACCATCCGCACAGGGATGACCGCCCAGGAGGCCGCGGGCGTGATCCATTCCGACTTCTACAACAAGTTTATTCGCGCCGAGGTCGTTCACTACGACGACTTCATCGCCGCCGGCGGATCGACCGCCAAAGTGAAGGAAGCGGGGCATTGGCGGCTCGAGGGGAAGGGGTACGTGGTGAAGGATGGGGACATCTTGAATATCCGGCACAGCTGATGGCAAGGCAATGACTTTGATCGCGGACAAGATTGCGGTCGT
>DASQGS010000258.1:0-2274 GCA_035632455.1 Thermoanaerobaculia bacterium
TGTGTGATCGCAGGTGTGATCACGCTCGGAGAGTTGCCGGCGACCGGATGAGTCGGATCGAGCAGCGGTCCGAGGTACCACTGGAACGAGAGGCCTGTCCCGGAGACGCCGATGGACAGGACGGCCTGAGATCCGCTGGCGACGGACTGATCCTTGAGCGGCGCTGTGATCACGGGCGGCGCGCAGCTCGTCGCGATCGCAACCGGCGCCGCGGCGCTGTCGGCCGTGCCGCAATCGTTCGAGGCGCGCACCCAATAGCTCGTCGGAGCCGTGAGCGCAGAGGTCACCAGCGTCTGCTGCGTTCCGTTGAACGCCGGTCGCGACGTATCGGGCGGCGATCCCTCGTACCACCGGTATTGAAGCGGTGCGGTGCCGGTGATGCCGGCCCAAAGCGTCGCCGAGTTTCCGGTCACGATCGTCGACGCCGCTGGCGACACAAGGATCTGAGGCGCCGTGCAAGGCGTCACGGTCACCGTGATCGTGTCGCTGTTCGCCGTCGCGCCGCAGGAATTCGAGACCTGCACCCAATAGCTCGTCGTCGCCGGCGGCGTCACGGTCAGCGATGGCTGCTTTCCGTCAGGACTGTTGACCGGCGCCGAGGTCGTGCCGCTCGCGCCGATGTACCACTGATAGCTGATCGACGAGCCGCTGGCCTGCGACGACAGCGTCGCGCTCTTCCCCTGGATGATCGAGACCGCCGTCGATGTCACCGTCACGCCGACGGCTGGGCAGCCGTTCACGGTCACCACCGCGGTCTGGCTGTCGGCCGGCGGCGAGCACGCTCCGGTCACACGCACCCAAAACGACGTCGTCGACTTCGGGGTCACGCTGATCTGATTCACATTCGTGTTTGGGAGCGCCTGCACCGTGCTCGGGGCATTGCCGATGTACCACTGATAGCTCAGCGGCGCGGTGCCTGCGGCATCGACGGAGAGGATCACCGGCGTCTTGTCGAACGCCGCCGGCTGCGGCTGATTCACGATCGACGGCGGCGTGCACGCCGGCGCGCCCGAGGCCGGGTAGACGGCGTCGATGGCCTCGCGGTCCCAGGCCTGGAGAATCGCGCCGAACGGATCGTTGTTGAACGACACGCTCGAGTTCATGAGTGCGTTCGTCGTGCTCGTCCCGCCGGGCGGCGGATCATCGGAATGGCGCAGCCCGAGCGTATGGCCGAGCTCGTGCGTCAGGACGTGATCGAGCCCATTGCCGGTCAGGCCGGCGCCGGTAATGCCGTCCTGTACGACGAGATCCGCCTCGAAGATCGTGTAGAACGTCTCGCCGCCGAACGCATGCGACGAGCCCGGACCGGACGTGTCGAACCACGGGCCGCCGACCGCCAGCGTGTCGCCGTTGTGACCCGTGAACGAGCCCGGGATCTCGTTGCCCGGATCGTTGAACTGGATGGAATTGATGCCGTCGGCATTCACGAAACCGGTCGCGGCCGTCGTCGTCCCGCCGTACTGGTAGACCACATTCGATCCGGCATCATTCGTCCATGCCGCCAGGCCCCGCTGCGCCGATGTGAGGCCGCCGTTTGTCGCGCCCGGCTGCGCTCCGTGGCTCAGAAACGTCGCCGGAGCCGGAAACGCATTCCATCGGATGCCGATGCCATTCTGCTGCAGCAGGTAGCTTGTGATCGTCGGCGTCGCATCCGCGACCGTTCGCGCGTCGCCCTCGAGCGGAAGCGGATCGGCGACGAAGTAGTCGGGCACCGGATCGCCTCCGCGCGCGACCTCGCGCACGAAGCAGAGGAATCCATCGGCCTCGCGGACGGGCTCGCGATGCGGCGTCCCATCGAGATCCCAGCCCGCGATCTCGCCCGCCTCGCGCAGCAGCAACGAGCGGCCTCCGCTGTCGCGAGCGAATCGGAACACTCCAACGACCATGTTCTTCGCAACCCAGTCGCCGCGGTCATTCGTTTCGAGCATGACCAGCACCTGCTCGCCCTCGGCGTACCGCGGGCTGCCGGCGACCGCCCAGCCGGTATGGCCCACCACTCCGCCGAGCTCCACCACGCGGATCACGTCGCCAGCCGCCACCGGCCCGTTGATCGCCTCATCGACGCGCATCTCGGTCACGGTCTCGATCCAACCCCCCGGCGCCCACTGCCCATGCGATGGCCCCGCGGTCGCGAGCACGACTGCACGCGAAGCCCTGATCAAAGTCGAGTCGGGAGCAACGAGGAAGGTGGCCGCATGGAGAGAGACAGAGGAAAGGATCAAGAGGAGGGAAAGGGACCGGTTCATGCGAATAATTGTATATGGAGTGCGGCCG
>DASQGS010000259.1:0-2960 GCA_035632455.1 Thermoanaerobaculia bacterium
GGAGTGGGGCACGAAAATACCCAAATTCTCAAGAAAATCAGCGGTTTCGCGTTCCCCACTCCCCTTCATCCCCCCGCTGATTTCGATCCGTTCAACTCGTTCGCATTTGGCGGCGGGGCGAGGGGACCAGCGCCGCGCTGCGTTTTCCAGAGTTGCGTTGCATTCATTCTGCGAAGCTCAGTAAGTTAAGGCCATTGCGCTGAAGCGGTGGGCAAGGTCTTCCGCCGCTCCGCGGCGCCTCCGCCCCAGCACCCTGACGAATCTTGGCGTGGTGCGGAGAATTCGCGGATGAGCGCCACGGAGACTTCATCGAGGCAAACGTCTCCGTGTTCTCTGTGGTGAACAACACCCGCGGTGAACCCGTTGCCGAACAGAGCCATAATCTACGGCACGGGTCCAGCCATGACATCAAGAGATCGGACGATTCCGCTGCCGAAGGCCGCTCACATCGACGCCGATTCGATCGTCGATTCGTTCGCCTTCCGGATGAAGTACTCGGTCGCCCGCGATCACTTCAACGCGACGGAGCTCGACTGCTACCAGGCTCTGGCCTTCGCCGTTCGCGATCGGCTGATGGACCGGTGGTTCACGACGCAGGACGCCTACTACCGCTCCGATGTGAAGCGCGTCTACTACCTCTCGCTCGAGTTTCTCCTCGGTCGACTGCTGGTGAGCAACATCCTCAACCTTGGCGCGCAGGGGCCGTACGCCGAGGCCATGAAGCGCCTCGGCTGGGCCCTCGAGGACATCGCTTCGAAAGAGCCCGACGCCGGACTCGGCAACGGCGGGTTAGGCCGGCTGGCGGCCTGCTTCCTCGATTCCTCCGCCACGCTCTCCATCCCGCTCTACGGCTACGGCATCCGCTACGAGTACGGCATCTTCCGGCAGCACATCAGCGACGGCCGGCAGACCGAGGCGCCGGATAACTGGCTGCGTTACGGGAATCCGTGGGAAGTGCCGCGCCCCGACGTCCTCTTCCCGGTCCGGATGTACGGCCGCACCGAATACTACGTGGACGACGAAGGGCGAAAGCGTGTGCGCTGGGCGGACACGCAGAACGTCTGGGCCATGGCCTACGACATTGCCGTCCCCGGTTACCGGAACGACACGGTCAACTCGCTCCGCCTCTGGGCGGCGAAGTCCAGCCGCGAGTTCGATCTCGCCCAATTCAACCAGGGCGCCTATGTGGCCGCGGTCGAAGACAAGAACAGCACGGAGAACATCTCGAAGGTGCTGTATCCCTCCGACGAGCGCCGCGCCGGGCGCGAGCTGCGGCTCAAGCAGCAGCACTTCTTCACCTCGGCCACCATCCAGGACGTCATCCGGCGCTTCAAGAAACATCACCGGGCCTGGGAAGAGCTGCCGGATCGCGCGGCCATTCAGCTCAACGACACGCATCCCTCAATCGCCATCCCCGAGATGATGCGCGTTCTCGTCGACCACGAAGCGCTCGACTGGGAGCTGGCCTGGTGGATCTGCGAGCGGATCTTCGCCTACACCAACCACACCGTTCTGCCGGAAGCGCTCGAGACCTGGCCGCTGGAGCTGATGCGCAGTCTGTTGCCGCGCCACGTCGAGATCATCGAGGAGATCGACAGGCGCCTCTGCGGTGCGGTGCGCCTGAGCAGCCCGAACGACGAGGCCCGCGTCGACCGCATGGCCATCATCGACAAGAACGCAGGCAACGTCCGCATGGCGCACCTGGCGATCGTCGGCAGCCATTCGGTCAACGGCGTGGCCAGGCTGCACACCGACATTCTCCGCAAGAGCATCTTCCGCGACTTCGACGAGTTCTATCCGCGGAAGTTCAACAACAAGACGAACGGCATCACGCAGCGCCGCTGGCTTCTCCAGGCCAATCCGGAGCTGTCGGAGCTGATCACGTCCGCGATCGGCGACGGCTGGATACGGGATCTCGACCTGCTCCACACGCTCGAGCCGCTCGCCGAAGATCCGCTGTTCCGCGCCCGCTGGCGCGCCGTGAAGTTCACGCGCAAGCACCGCGTCATGCGCTGGCTGCGCCTGCTCGATCACGTGGAGCTCGATCCGGAGTCGCTGTTCGACGTGCAGATCAAGCGCATTCACGAGTACAAGCGCCAGCTCCTGAACGTCATGCACGTGATCGCGCTCTACCGCCGCATTCAGGCCGGCCAGCACACGGTTCCCCGCACGGTGATCTTCGCGGGGAAAGCGGCACCGAGCTACGAGGCGGCGAAGCTGATCATCCACCTCATCCACGACGTGGCCGACATGGTCCAGACCACTCCGCAGATCTCGGAGCGGCTGCGCATCGTCTTCGTTCCGAATTACGACGTCTCCGCGGCCGAGCTGCTCTTCCCGGCCACCGACCTTTCCGAGCAGATCTCCACCGCCGGAACCGAAGCCTCGGGCACCGGATGCATGAAGGCCGTCCTCAACGGCGGTGTGCTGATCGGGACGCTCGACGGCGCGAACATCGAGATCCGGGACGAGGTCGGGCCGGAGAACATGTTCGTCTTCGGCCACACCTCCGACGAGATCGCCTCGATGCGCGGAAGCTACGATCCGCGCTCGTTCATCGACGGCAACGCGGAGCTGCGCGACGTCATAGGCATCATCGAGGGCCGCGGGATATTCCAGAAGCTCGTCGACGAGCTTCGCACGCACGACCGCTACTTCCTCTGCGCCGATTTCGCGTCCTACGTCGAGACCCAGCAGCGCGCGGCCGAGACCTTCGCCCGCATCGACGACTGGAGCCGTCTGTCCATCCTCAACACCGCGCGATCGGGCCGCTTCTCCGCCGACCGTACGATCACCGAATACGCGGAAGACATCTGGGGCGTATCGCCGCTGCCAGTGAAGTTCGAGAGTTAGGTCGCGCGGCATCCCTCATCGCGGAGCGGTCCGCCGGTAAAGAGGTAATTCAGCAGGTAGAAGACGTCCGCAGCCCCGACCGCGCTGTACGCGAGAGCTCACGCCGG
>DASQGS010000260.1:0-3762 GCA_035632455.1 Thermoanaerobaculia bacterium
GTAGCGTGTCGGAAATGGCGGCCATTGCCGTCGTGATGACGACGACGATGCGCCTGCTGATCGCGGTGATCGCGTCAATCTCGCTGCTGGTCGGCGGCATCGGCATCATGAACATCATGCTGGTGTCGGTGACGGAGCGAACCCGCGAGATCGGCATTCGCATGGCCATCGGTGCGCGCGGCTCCGACGTGCTCACGCAATTCCTCGTGGAGAGCATCGTGATGGGGATCCTGGGCGGGCTGGCCGGCCTGGTCATCGGCGTCGCCGGCGCCAAGATCCTCGGCCATTTCACCGGATGGGAGACCACCATCTCGCCGATCATCATGATCATCGCCATCGGATTCTCCGGCGCCGTCGGCGTCTTCTTCGGCTTCTATCCGGCGCGCAAAGCAGCGGCGCTCAATCCGATCGAGGCGCTGCGGTACGAGTGAGACAGAATCTGACATGGAACAAAACGCGGCGCCCTTTGCCGGTTTCTGGGACATGCCGCAGACGGAGCTTCTCAGACAGCTGCGGACAACCGCGGGCGGACTGACGTCCGGCGACGTGGAGGAGCGGCTTCGCCTTCACGGACCGAACAGCCTCGTTCGCGAGCAGCGTTTCGCGACGCTCCTGAGTTTCCTCCGCTTCTTTGCCAATCCGCTCGTCCTCATCCTCCTCGTGGCCAGCACGATTTCCATCTCGCTCGGGGACCGGGTCGGGGGGCTGATCATCATCGCCATGGTCCTGCTCAGCGTGCTGCTGAACTTCTTCATGGAGTTCCAGGCCCGCCACGCGGTGGAGGAGATTCGCAAGCAGGTGGCGACGATGGCCGCGGTTCTCCGCGACGGGCGCGAGCAGGAGCTGCCCGTCGCTGAGTTGGTTCCGGGCGACGTGGTGCGGCTGAACGCCGGCGACCTGGTGCCGGCCGATGCGCGCCTGCTGGAGGCGAAGGACCTGCACGTCCGCGAGTCGGCGCTCACCGGCGAGTCGCTGCCGGTCGAGAAATCCGCCTGTGACCTGACGACGGGAACGCACCCGATCGGCGATGCGATCAATTGCGTCTTCCTCGGCACCGCCGTTCAGACCGGAATTGCCAGCGCGGTCATCGTGCGCACGGGAAGGGATACCGCCTTCGGCGCGATCGCCGAGCGTCTTGCGGCCCGGCCGCCGGAGACCGAGTTCGGTCGAGGCATACGGCGCTTCGGGCTGATGATCATGTGGGTCACGATGCTGCTGGTGCTCTTCGTTCTGCTGGTCAACATCGTTCTGCATCGACCGCTGATGGAGTCATTCCTCTTCTCGATCGCTCTGGCCGTCGGTATGACGCCGGAGATGATGCCGATGATCATCACGGTGACGCTTGCCCGCGGGGCGCGACGCATGACCGAGAAGAAGGTCCTGGTCAAACAGCTGGCGGCGATCGAGGACTTCGGCAGCATCGAGATCCTCTGCAGCGACAAGACGGGCACGCTCACCGAGGGGGAGATCGTGTTCGACCGGCACGTCGATATCGATGGTGTCGATGATGAGAACGTGCTGCAGCTCATCTATCTGAACAGTCATTTCGAGGCCGGCATCAAGAGCCCGCTGGACGATGCGGTGCTCAAACACGATCCGCCGCCGATCGCGGAGTACGAGAAGATCGACGAGATCCCGTTTGACTTCACCCGAAAGCGCCTCTCGGTCGTCGTGCGCCGTGCGGACGAACACCTCCTCATCACCAAGGGCGAAGTCGAGAGCGTCTTCTCCGTCTGCCGCACCGTGAACGTCGATGGCGCGCCGCAACCGTTCGACGAGAACCGGCAGGCACAGGCCGCGGCGACCTTCCGGAAGTTGAGCGCCGATGGCTACCGCACGCTCGCGGTGGCCGTGTCGAAGGTCGACGAAATGCGCGCCTATACGACCGCGGCCGAGCGCGACATGACGCTGGTCGGCTTCGCGGCCTTCCTCGACCCGCCGAAGGAGGGAATCCTCTCCGTGCTCGAGGCGCTCAAGCGGAACGGTGTTTCGGTGGTCATCATGACCGGCGACAACCAATACGTGAGTCGGAAGATCGCCCTTGACGTCGGACTTCCGGCCGACCTCATCGTCACCGGGAGCGACGTCGACGCGATGGACGACGCTTCCCTCGCCGTGCAGGCAGAGAAGGGCGCCATCTTCGCGCGCCTCTCGCCGGAGCAGAAGAACCGGATCATTCAGGCACTGAAGGCCCGCGGACACGTCGTTGGTTACCTGGGCGACGGCATCAACGACGCACCGTCGCTGCACACCGCGGATGTCGGCATTTCGGTGGTGAACGGTGTGGAGGTGGCGAAGGACGCGGCCAAGATCATCTTGCTCGAGAAAGACCTTGCCGTCCTGAATGACGGTGTCGTCGAGGGCCGCCGCTGCTTCGCCAACATCATGAAGTACATCATCATGGGAACGAGCTCGAACTTCGGCAACATGTTCAGCATGGCCGCGGCCTCGCTCTTTCTCCCCTTTCTGCCGATGCTGCCGACGCAGATCCTGCTGAACAACTTTCTCTACGACAGCTCGCAGATCAGCATTCCCGGCGACAACGTCGATTCCGCCCTGCTTCGCCGGCCCAAGCGTTGGCAGATCGGATTCATCGTTCGCTTCATGACCATCATCGGTCCGATCAGCTCGATCTACGACTTCCTCACCTTCGCGATCTTGTTGTGGGTGTTTCACGCGTCGAGCAACGCGCCGCTGTTTCACACCGGATGGTTCGTCGAGTCGCTGGCGACACAGACGCTCGTGGTATTCGTGATCCGGACGGCAGGGAACCCGCTCAAGAGCCGCCCCAGCCTCGCTCTGCTGATCAGTGTGCTGGCCATCGTGGCCATTGCCACGGTGTTGCCGTACACGCCGCTCGGGACGCTGCTGCGGTTCGTTCCGCTCCCGGCCGGATTGCTGGGGGCGATCGCGGCTCTCGCGCTGACGTATCTTCTGCTCGTCCAAGCCGTGAAGAGCTGGTTCTATCGCCGGCACGCGGTGCTGTAGTGCAGCTGAATCGCTCCGGCGCGGTGTGACAGACTGCCGCTTCGCGAGGCCTTCTCATGAACGAAGCAGCGCCCCTATCCGACGACGAGCTCCGGAGGATGCACGCCTGGTGGCGGGCGGCGAACTACCTTTCCGTCGGCCAGATCTACCTGCTCGACAATCCGCTCCTCCGCCAGCCGCTCGCGCTCGAGCACACCAAGCCGCGGCTCCTCGGTCACTGGGGAACGACGCCCGGCCTCAACTTCATCTACGTCCACCTCAATCGCATCATCAAGGCGCGCGACCTGAGCATGATCTACATCGCCGGCCCCGGGCACGGCGGACCGGGTCTCGTCGCGAACGCCTATCTCGAAGGGACATACAGCGAGGTCTATCCGCACATCTCGCCGGACGCGGAAGGGCTGAAGAAGCTCTTCAAACAATTCTCCTTTCCGGGCGGCATTCCGAGCCACGTCGCGCCTGAGACTCCCGGATCGATTCACGAGGGGGGTGAGCTCGGATACGCGGTTGCACACGCGTACGGCGCGGTCTTCGACAACCCCGGTCTCATCGCGGCGTGCGTCGTCGGCGATGGGGAAGCGGAGACCGGCCCGCTGGCGACGAGTTGGCATTCGAACAAGTTTCTCAACCCGCGGCGAGACGGCGCGGTGCTGCCGATCCTCCATCTCAACGGCTACAAGATCGCCAACCCGACCGTCTTGGCGCGACTCGACGACCACGAGTTGGTGAGGCTGCTCGAGGGTCACGGGTATGAACCGATCGTCGTCGCGGGCG
>DASQGS010000261.1:0-4563 GCA_035632455.1 Thermoanaerobaculia bacterium
GTCTCGAAAGGCGCGTATCGCCGCGCGATACTCTACAACGCCGAGCGCTTCGAGGAGGTCGCTTAAGTCATTCTCGACAAAGGCGCGGAGCAGCCTGAACGTGCCAATTCGGCTCGCAATCTTGTCCAGCACGAATTCTAGAGCCATCTGCCACCGTCCAGCGCTAGGAAAGCAATAGAATGACCATTACGTGAACCGCACGGTTCTCAAACGGCCGTTGACCGGTTGTCTTGACGACTCTAGACCGGCCTTGTTGAAGACTCGGATCATGGAACCGCGAAAACGCATGGCTACTGATCATGATAGAACGTCAGATCAGTAAGTGCACTCACTGGTTGATCGCTTCAATCTCGAACCTGCAATCAGCGACTGCCCGCCACCACTTCATCCAACGTCCTCCAAAACCTCGGATAGGACTTCGACACGACCTGCTCCTCCGCGATGGTCACGTTTCCACGCGCAAGGCCGCTGATGGCGAAGGACATGGCGATGCGGTGGTCGTTGTGGGTGTCGATCGTGGCGGGCTCGTTTGACCAGCCGGGTTGAATCAGCAGGGAGTCGGGGCGCTCGTCGACGGCGGCGCCGAGGCGGCGGAGCTCGGTGGTGAGGGTGGCGAGGCGGTCAGATTCTTTGACGCGGAGGTTCGCGACGTTGACGATCTCGACGGGGCCGGCGGCGAGAGGGGCGATTGCGGCGAGCGTCGGGACGAGGTCGGGGGTGGCGTTACAGTCGAAGCGGCCGCCGCGAAGTTGCTGCGGGCCGGTCACTGTGACGATGCCGTCGCTCCAGGCGATGCTGCAGCCCATGGTGCGCAGGATGTCGAGGAATCGCGCGTCGCCCTGGGCTGAATCCTGGACAAGGCCGGCGACATCGATTGTGCCGCCGGTCGCTGCAGCGGCCGCGAACCAATACGAGGCAGCCGAGTAGTCGCCTTCGACGCAATATGTGCCGCAAGCCAGACGACGGGCGCTCACGTGAATAGTGTTGCCGTGGCGATCCACTTCGGCGCCGAAAGATTTGAGGATGTCGGCGGTGATGTCGAGATAGGGACCGGAGGCGATAGCCTCAATGTTCAGCGTAATGCCGCCCGGCAGTGTGGCGCCGGCCATCATGAGCGCCGAGGCGAATTGGCTGGAGGTGGTGGCGGAGATAGTGACATCGAATCCGCCGCGCATCTTTTTGCCACGAATACGCAACGGTGGATAGCCCTCGCGCCCGGCGTATTCGACCTCGGCACCGATAGAGATCAGGACATCGACGAGATTTCCAATCGGCCGTTGATGCATCCGCTCCTCGCCTCGGAGCAGAAAGCGGCCAGGCGTAAACGAAAGCCATCCCGTAAGAAATCGCATGGCCGTGCCGGCATTGCCGATGAACAGCTCGACTTCGTTCGCGGACATGCTCACTCGCTCGCCGATCCGCAATTCCTTGGCAAACGATCCGGAGACGTCGAAGCCTATTGTGCGCAAGGCTTCGAATGCATAGCGCGTGTCGTCGGAGTCGAGGCAATTCGTAATGACGGTCGTGCCTTCGGACATGGCAGCGAGGAGAATCGCGCGAACGCTGTAGGACTTTGACGGTGGAGCGGTGACTTTGCCGCTTACCTTGGCCACTCGGGGGACTTGTTTCATGAGCGGCCCTTCGTGAAAAGCAAATGTTGAATGTTGAATGTTGAATGTTGAATGTTGAATTGGACGACACGGCACGCGCGAAGACGCGAAGGCGCGAAGCGGGCTGGCGCCTTCAATTCAACATTCAACATTGACCATTCAACATTCAACATTCGGCCCCTCCACTCAAGACAAAGTCGTCAAGGAAAATCCAGTTGTAATCCATCGAATGCCAGGCGAACCTCCGGTGGCAACGCGGATTCAACGGTCTAATGATCGACGTCGTGAGTGAGATGGATGAGATACGTAATGCGCGCGCCGATGCGCTCGGCGGCTTCGACCGCTTCGTCGATTGTGAAATGGGTCGGATGTTTTGGATAAGGCCGCAATCCGTCGAGCGCGAGGGTGTCGACGCCCTTGAGCAGAGCCATGGTCTCCTCGGGGATGCCGTTGGTGTCGGTGATATAGGCGAACGCACCGAGGCGAAAACCAAGGATCGTCCAGTTCCCGTGGCGGACCGGAAGGGGAATGATGTCGATTCCCTCGTGCGTGAAAGGGCCGTCGACGTCGCGCAACACGATTTGCGGTTTGCCGCCTCCGATTTGCGTGTCGTTCCAGATGTAACTGAAGACCCGCCGAAGCGCGGCGTTGGTGTTGGCGCTGGCAAAGACCGGGATGGACTCGCGTTGCCGGAAGTTGAACGGGCGGATGTCGTCGAGGCCCATGATGTGATCGGCATGGGAGTGTGTAAATAGGAGGAAGTCGAGCCGAGGAATGGGATCGCGAAGAAGCTGAAGCCTGAGGTCGGGAGTGGTGTCGATCAGAAAATGTTTGCCCTTGGCCTCGATCTTGACGGTCTGTCGCAATCGCTTATTGCGGGGGTCGTCCGACAAGCAGACAGCGCAAGCGCATCCAACGACGGGAACGCCGGTGGAAGTGCCGCTGCCGAGAAAGGTCACTTGCATGTCAGAAAGGCTCAATTGTGAATGTTGAATGTTAAATGTTGAATGTTAAATGTTAAATGTTGAATGTTGAATGTTGAATTGGGGATGCTGCCGTGATCCAGAGTCGCGTCTACGGCGAAGCTCGGCAGAATCATAGTTCTCGCAAGGAGATCCTTCGGCGCGCTTCACCCCTCCGGGGTTGCGCCGCCTCAGGATGACACGGCGGCTCGTGCCCTCGTTCGACATACGGCATTCAATTCAACATTCAACACTTACCATTGAACATTCAACATTCCGCCTTTCTTATACAACAGCCCACTCATACGATCCGGTCACCGGATCGATCACCATCGCCTCTCCTGTCTCATACCATGGCGGGAGAATCACGACGGTCGCGGAATCCGCGGAAAGGATGGTCTTTTCGTGAAAGTGCCCGAGGACGACGCAGTTGTAGCCCTCGTGTCCGCGCTTCCGGCCGTACGCCGTGAGCAGATCGATCGGAAGCTGCGACTTGTGCTTGAAATTCGTCTTGGCCAAACGGCGCTCGACGCCATCGACGAACCTGCGGGCCACGCTGCTCGGAATGAGCTCGAGGCTGAGGCGCGACACGGCATTCTTCGAGGCGAAGCGCCAGAAGCGATAGGGCCAGTCGCGGTCGTTGATCATGTCGCCGTGGACGATGAGATAGCGCGTCGCTCCTGCCTGCACCGCATATTCGAGCGCCACGTCGGTCACCGATTCCTCGACGAACGAGCCCTCGAGGAAGAAATCCCGGTTGCCCTCGACGTAATGAATCGGGATGCCGGAGTCGCGGATCTCCCGAAAACGCGCGAAGACCCTGGCCACGGTGGCGGTGTAGAACTTGCGATGTGCGATGAGATAGTGAAACAAATCGCCGTTCAGATAAAGGGCCTTCGGGCGGAGGGCGGCGAAGCGATCGAGCCACGCCATCACCGGCCTTTCGGTGCCATCGGTGAGTCCGATATGCGAGTCGCCGATGACGAAGATCCGCCCCTCGGCGATCACGAGCCGATCTCCTTGAGGATGCGCTCGAAGACTTCGTACGGCTCCCGGCCGAAGAGACAGAAAACGACGCGCTTGATGGACTTGGCCTTGGAGCGGAAGTCGATCATGGTCCCGATCATGATCCGGGCGCAGCGCTCGATCGGAAACCCGAAGACGCCGGTGGACATGGGCGGGAAGGCGATCGACTGCACGGCCAGCTCCTCGCCGCGCTGGAGAGCGGCCAGCGTGGCGCTGCGCAGCTTGTTGTCCTCGTCGCCTTCACCCATGCGAGGAGCCACGGCGTGGATCACGTACTTGCAGAGCAGGTTCCCGCCGGAGGTGACGACGGCGTTGCCGACGGGGACATAGCCGATGCGGCTGCTCTCCTTCTCGATGACCTTCCCTCCCTGCCGAACGATGGCACCGGCAACACCGCCCATGTGCTGCAGGCGAGGGTTTGCGGCGTTGACGATGGCATCGACCTTCAGCGAGGTGATGTCCGCACGGAGGAGCTCGATCTTCATCCGCGAGCGAGTTTACCTTATGGAGTGCGGCGGCTCAGCCGCCGCTTTTCGCGCGAGCGGCAGAAGTCGCCAAGACTCGCTACGAACAAGCTTCCGCACACCGACTCGGACAGGCGCCTGAAACCACGAAAGCAGTCGGCGAGCCGCCGCACTCCACATTACGGCTCGATGACCGCGCCTTTCGGCACCACCACGATTCCTGATTCGGTCACGGTGAAGCGCTTCTTGTCGAGCTCGAGGTCGTAGCCGATGGTCGTGTCGGGCGGCACCTTGACTCCCTTGTCGATGATGGCCCCGCGAATTTTGGCGCGGCGTCCGACGTCGACGCCGTCCATGAGGATCGATTCGTTGACGTCCGAGTAGGAGTGAATGCGGACTCGGGGGTGAAGGATGCAGCGATTGATGTTGCCGCCGGAGATGATGGTACCGTCCGCGACGAGCGAGTCGGTGGCCACGCCGATGCGCTTGGAGTGAGCGTCG
>DASQGS010000262.1:0-2544 GCA_035632455.1 Thermoanaerobaculia bacterium
GGACGGCCAGCCCCAGCGACACGAGCGAGTCGCTCGTCAGCAGATACTGTGCGCCGAGGTCGAGCGCACCGGTTTGCGGCGGCAGGGCGCCTGGGTTGCACACCCCTGTGCACGGAAATCGAATGCGCAGCAGCTTCGCCGAGAGGCCCACGGCAAGACGATCGCCGAACGGCGCCGCGAACGTGGCGGCAACGAGCGTGCTCTGTTGGAAGAACGTCCCTTCCGCGTTGCCCAACGAGTCCGTGCTCGTTGATTGCCCGAAGGTGAGGTAGCGGACACTCAGCCCGACGGCACCGACGCGCGGCACCGCGTAGATCAATGCGACGCCGGCGTCGGTTCCCGTCTGCGTGGCGAGCGTCTGCGTGATCTGCAACCCGACTTCGCGCGGCCCGCGCGAGATGAGGGCGGGATTCCACCAGAGCGCGTCCGAACCCGACGCGCTCGCGGTGGCGGCCATACCCATGCCCAGCGTCCGTGCGCCGATCGGCAGAAGAAACTCGAGCCCGCCCTGGTCCGACTGCGCGGCCAGACCATGCGACAGGCCGAGGAGAAGCGACGCCGCCGAGATGAGCCGCCGACGAAACGATGCTACGCCGAACCCTGACGGCGCATCGCGCCGATGTACCGCCTTCAGAACGACTTCGCCTCGTCGATGAGCATCACAGGAATCCCATCCCTCACGGGATAGCGGAGACGGTCCTTGTGGCAGACGAGGACAGACTCGCTCTCCACGTATTCGAGGTCGCCCTTGCATTTCGGGCAGACGAGAATCGCGAGCAGCTGCTCGGGCGGGCGTACAGTCATCGCTTCTGATCCTCCGGAATCGTGTAACCAAGCCGTTCCAGCGCTCGAGGATTCCGGCGCCAGTTCGGGAGGACCTTGACCCAGAGGTCGAGGTACACCGGCGAGCCCACGAGCGTCTCGATCTTTCGGCGGGCGTCGCGCCCAATGGCGCGAATCCGCTGGCCCCCCGAGCCGATGAGGATGCGCTTCTGGCTTTCGCGCTCGACGTGGAGGATCGCACGAATGTACACAGGCGTTTGTGTTTCGCGGAACTCCTCGATGACGCATGCGACGCCGTAGGGCAACTCCTCGTCGAGTTGCTCGAACGCCGTTTCACGCACCAGTTCCGCGGCGAAGAACCGCACGGACTGCGTGCTGAGCTCGTCCTCTGGATAGAGGAAGGGGCTTTCAGGCAACAAACCGGCGAGCCGCGCGACGAGATCGTCGACTCCTTCGCCCGTCGACGCGCTGATGAACGAGGTATCCGGTTGCGCGCTCGCGAGTGCCAGACGCTCGGCTGCGGGCAACAGGTCGATCTTGTTCATCGCCGGCACAATCGGGGCGCGAGGCGCATGGTCGAGTCCGGCAACGTGGACGAGTGGAGGGGGTGGTCCATCCGTGACGTCGGCCAGGTAGAGGATCACGTCGGCGTCGCGGAGCGCGGCGAGCGCGGTGGCGCGCATGGATCGTTGGAGGGCGTACCGCGGATCCAGAAGTCCCGGGGTGTCGAGCAGAACGATCTGTGCGTCGGCCGTCGAGTGAATGCCGACGATGCGGTCGCGCGTCGACTGGGGTTTGGGGCTGACGATCGCGAGCTTTTCGCCGACGATCCGGTTGAGGAGGGTCGACTTGCCGGCGTTGGGTTTGCCGGCGACGGTGACGATGCCTGCTCGAGGCATGCGGTCGATGAGGAAGCGAGGGGAGGGGCGGATGCACAAATGCCTCAGCCGAACGGCTGAGGCATTTGGGGTCAGCGACCGGTGAGGGTCGAGACCAAAGGGGGTGCCGGCGACGGCCTACTCTCCCGCGCTCTCACGAGCGGAGTACCATCGGCGCTGTAGGGCTTAACGATCGTGTTCGGAATGGGAACGAGTGTGGCCCCTACGCTCTAGTCGCCAGCGAAAAGCGGTTGTCAAAAACGCGATGCAAGAATGCTATAAAGGGAATGACGACGGAGGATTTGGTAGATTCGATTTATTTATCTCTGATCAAGATCGTGCTTGCTCTGCTTGCAGTATGCTTGGTTCTCAGTGGCGGAGCCACTGGGAGTAGTCAAGCCACACGGGCGATTAGGACCGCTGCGCTTGGAACCCTTTGCAGGGCGTCCACGTGCGGCCTATCGACGGGGTAGTCTTCCCCGGCCCTTTAGGAGGCTCAAGGCCTCGGGAGAGTTCATCTTGGGGCGTGCTTCCCACTTAGATGCTTTCAGCGGTTATCACAGCCAACCATCGCTACCCGGCGTTGCCCTTGGCAGGACAGCCGGGACACGAGCGGGTCGTCCGACTCGGTCCTCTCGTACTAGAGTCCGCTCCCCTCAACTCTCCAACGCCCACGACGGATACAGACCGAACTGTCTCACGACGTTCTGAACCCAGCTCATGTACCACTTTAACCGGCGAACAGCCGGACCCTTGGGACCTTC
Source organism: Thermoanaerobaculia bacterium (assembly GCA_035632455.1). Lineage (GTDB taxonomy): Bacteria > Acidobacteriota > Thermoanaerobaculia > Gp7-AA8 > Gp7-AA8 > DASQGS01. The sequence continues at coordinate 2,426 of DASQGS010000262.1, forward strand.
TCCAGCCCCAGGATGTGATAAGCCGACATCGAGGTGCCAAACCGCGCCGTCGATGTGAACTCTCGGGCGCGATAAGCCTGTTATCCCCAGCGTACCTTTTATCCGTTGCGCGATAGCCG
>DASQGS010000263.1:0-5619 GCA_035632455.1 Thermoanaerobaculia bacterium
GTGCCGCCGGGTGACGTCACCATGTCCTTCAACTTTCCCGGATGCTCGTTGGTCTCGAGAAGGAGCTTCGCCGATCCGAGAAGCGTTTGTGCCGCGAGTAGTTGCGATGTGCGGCGCGAGAGACCGACCTTGACGCCGGCATCGCTGAGGGCCTCGAGGATCAGGAAGACATACGCCGGCCCGGAGCCAGAGAGGCCTGTGACGGCGTCGAGCTGCGATTCCTCGAGGATCACGGTCAGGCCGATGGCGTCGAAGATGCGTTTGGCATCGGCGAGATCGGACTCGCGCGCGTGCTCGCCGCGGGCGATGGCCGTGGCGGCGGCATCGACGAGCGCGGGCGTGTTCGGCATGGCGCGAACGACACGCGTGCCCGCTGCGAGCCTGGCCTGGATGGCCGCAACCGGAACGCCCGCGGCGATCGAGATGACGAGCGCCTCGGCGCTGACCGATTCCGCGACCTCGGCGAGCACGCGGCTCAGGATCTGCGGCTTCACCGACAGCACGACGATCTGCGCTCGCGCTGCCGCGTGGTTGTCGGTCGTGGCCACGATGCCGTACCGATCGCGCAGCTCCTGCATCCGCTCCTCGCGCGGTCCCGAGGCTGTGACCTGTGCGGCCGCGAAATCAACGCCGCGAAGCAGCCCGCGGATCATGGCCTCAGCCATGTTTCCGGCGCCGATGAATCCGATGGTCTTGTCGATGGCTGTCATTTGGGGAGGGTAATACAACGCCGCGGCAGCGGCCAAACCGCATGATCATTGAAAGGAGGAGAGGTATTCATCCAACGCGCGGATGAGCTTTGGAAGATCGTTCTCGATCACATCCCATACTAGCTCGAGGCTCACTCGACCGTAATCATGGACCAGGATGTTTCGCATCCCAGTCATTGCATTCCAATCGAATTGATTGAAGCGCTCTCGCGCTTGGGGCGAAAGTCGCCGGGCCGCCTCCCCGACGATCGCCAGACAGTACATGATGGCGTCCTGTACGTCGGTTGAGGCGACGAAGGTCTCGAATTGATGCCCTCTCGCGTGTCCCACCGCCCGACGGGCGTGCAAGCGCGCATCCTCGAGTAAGCCGATGTCTCGATCAGCCGAATTCAAGCGGCACCGCCGATGACAGCATGTTCCGCCGGCGAAAACGATTCTCGTCTCGCTCGACCGAGTACCGTGTCACCAGGTCGACCTCGCGTCCGAAAATCGTAGCCAGCTCGTCTTTCATGTGCGCGAAGTTGAACAGCGACCACTTCGCGTCGCTCGCGAATTCGATCATCACATCGACATCGCTGTCGCTCCGGAATTCCTCGGGCTTGGTCACGCTGCCGAAGAGTGAAAACTCTGTGATCTTCCAGCGGCGGCAGAAATCACGGAGCTGGTCGCGCGGAATTTCGATGGCCAGCTTCTGGGCGATCGTGGTCATAAGCAAATCTTACGCTTCTCCGGCCGGCCCTTGAAGCAACGTCAACTCCGGCCGTTTTGCCACGAGCCCGTCGCCGGAGGAACGGCCTTGAAGGTGGCGCCAGACAAACGGCAACAGATAGCGATGGCTCCAGACCAGCTCAGCGCGCAGTTTCTCGCCGAGGCCGGGACGCGGGCGATCGGGTAGCGGCTCGCACCATGAACGATCGGTGCCGGGCAGGGAAAGGTGATAGGCGAGCGCTTCGGCGATGAGCGCGTGACCGAGCGAATTGGCATGCAGACGATCCTCGGACCACAGCCGAGGATCTGTCGACGTCTCGTGAGCTGCCAGATCGACGAGGATTGCGCCGCTGCGCGCGCAAGCTCGGCGGATCGCCTCCGCCAGCGCCAGGACCCGGCCTCGCAAGATTCGCGCCAGCGGCATCACCGGAGTGAGATCGGGCAGCGTGAAGGTCAGCACGGTCGCACCGCACTTGATGAGCGTCGACTGCATCGTCTCGATGTCTGCGCCGGCAGCGTCCGCATCGAACCGCCGGCGCATCACGTCGTTTGTACCCGATACCACGGTCGCCAGATCAGGACGCATGGCCGCGGCTCGCTCGAGCTGCTCGTCGAGAACCTGCCGCGTGGTTCGTCCCCGGATGCCGAGGTTCGCATAGAGGAGGCTTCCCTGCATCGCCGCGATACGCTCCGCGAGGCGATTGGCCCATCCGCGGTAGCCGCCGTTGCCGTCGGGATCATCCAGCCCTTCGGTCGTGCTGTCGCCGATGGCGACGTAGCGCTCAAATCGCCGTGTCATCGAATTCATCGCGCCCGATCTTCTGCCCCCGCCCGCCGAGCTCAAAAAGTCCGGCCACATGAGCGCTGAGCGCGATGCCGGTGGCGGCGTTTGACCGCCGCCATCGGCATGCTTGGCTTGACTGAGCTACTTCTCGGCTGGCTTCTGGAAAGCGGCCGGATCGATGGTTGGATTCACTTCAAGTGACTTCATCTCGCCGCTGCCGGACGCCTCGCCGTTGGTCGTGATCGAGGACGTGCTCGGTAGGTTGAGACCGCCGAAGGTCTTCCAGGCCGTGAAGTCCGTCACCTGATCGCCCTCCGCTCCAGGCCCTTGTGCCCGGTTGATTTTGCGTAGGAGTTTGCCGGTGGCCGGGTCGACGATCCACTTGAAACTCGACCCGCCGGCGTTGACTTCCACGACCTTGCCGGCAACGTCGCCAACCTTTTCCGTTCCCTCGGCCGTGAACGTGTACGCGGGATTCTCGATGTTCTTCAACACGCCCACCAGGTCGCCTCGCAACTCCGCCCTCGCCTGGTCGCCCTGGGATGCCGGCAGGTCGCGCGTCGCTCCACCCATGATCATGAAACCGGCGTCAGGCGTGAGGATCATGGTCATTTCACCCATCGGCAGTTTCATCACGGCACGGCGCTCGGCGGGGTAACGCAAGATCGCGTCGACCTCGATGTCCATCATGCCCTGCGGTGTCTTGCGGTTCATGCTGAGCACCGAATGCGTGGCTTTGACGGCGTCGATCTTGGCCTTGCCGCCGACGAAGTCGCGCACTTTGTTCGCGAGAGCCAGCCCCTCTGCGTTGCTCGCCGAGGCCTTCTTTTCGCTCTTTCCACCAGCCTCGGGGATGGTGATGTCGATCGGCGTTACCGCGCCGAGCGACGAGACCGGCTGCTCGAAGTCCTTCTCCTTGCCGACAATGAGGAGAGCCATTTGATCGGGGTGCACGAACTTCTTAGCCACCCGGGCCACATCATCGGTGGTCACCTTTTGGATGCGCTCCTGGTAATGCTCGAAGAAATCCGCCGGGTAGCCGTAGAACTCGAGATTGACGCGCTGGTTGAGGACCTTCGTTCGCGAGTCCATCGTGAAGACAAAGGAGTTGACGATCGATTCCTTGGCCAGCGCCAGCTCCTCATCGGTGAAGGGCTTGGTGGTCAAGTCTCTCAGCTCGTTCTTGAGCGCGGCGATGGCCTGCATCGTCGAGCCGCTTTTCGTCGACATCTGGATGCGGACGATGCCTTGATGGTCCCAATCCAGCCCGACGCCGCCTCCGACACCGTAGGCGAGGCCCATCTGCGATCGGATGTGGGTCATGAGCCGGCCGGAGAAGCCGCCGCTCAGGACTTCGTTCATGACCTGGATGGCATAGCGGTCAGGGTCGTTGCGCAGCGCGCCGCCGGAGTGGACCATCGCGATGTTGGCCTGAGTGACGTCTTCCTTGGCGATGAAGTAGACGCCCGCCTTACCAGGCGTGCCGCCAGTGGGCAGAGGAGGAGCCTGCGGACCGCGTTTCCACGAGCCGAAGGCGTCGCGCAGCTTCTTCTCCATGGCCGCGGAATCGAAGTCGCCGGCGAGCCCAAACACGATGTTGTTTGGCTGGACGTAGCGTTTGTGGAAAGCGAGGAGATCGTCGCGGGTGATAGAGGCGATGGTCGCGTACTCGGCCTGTCTCGCGTAAGGCGAATCGGTTCCGTAGCCGAGCTTTCCCGCCTCGCGGCCGATGATTCCGCCCGGCTCGTCGTTACGACGCGAGATGCCGGTATTAGCCTGTGTCTTCGCAAGGTCGATCTTGTCCTGGCGGAACGCGGGGTGCTGCAGCAGGTCGAGGAAGATCGGAAAAACGGTATCGAAGTCGCCCTTGAGCACATCGAGCCGGACGAACGTGGAATCGAGATCGGCGCTGGTCTCGACGCGAGCTGCGCGAGCCTCGAGGAAATCGTCGAGCTGGTCGCCGGTCTTGGATTCGGTGCCGCCCGTGCGCCATGAAGCGCCCAGGATGTTGACCAGGCCGGCCTGGTTGGCTGAGACGTCGCGGCCACCTCCGCGGATGCGAGCCGATCCGCGGATGAGCGGTAACTCGTGGTCCTCCTGAAGAAAGATGATCAGACCGTTAGCGAGCTGGATGCGCTTCGGCTTGGCCGCTTCGAAACTGCGGAGCGGCGGGGTCTTGATGTCGTGGTAATCCTTGACCTGGGCCATGGACGGCATGGCCAGCGTCAGGAGCGCGGCCGCCGCGACGGCGTAGTAGTTCAGCGTCTTCATTTCGAGCCTCCCTTCGCCGCAGCCGCCGCCGGCTTCGCGGACTCGATCAACCCGATCGTGCGGTTCGTCGAGACGAACGTGGCGTTGGCGACCCGGCGGATGTCGGCCGGCGTCACTTTGTCGATCTGATCGATCTCGTGGAACAGATAACGCCAATCGCCGAACTGCGTCTGGGCCAGCGCGAGCTGCAGGGCCAGTCCGGTGTTGCTGTCGAGCTGGCGAATCAGTCCTGCCTTGACTCGCGTCTTGACAGACTGGAGCTCATCGGCGGGAACGTCTTCGTTCTTCAACCGCTCGATCTCGGCGTGAATGGGCTCGGTCAGGTCCGCCGCCGTGTGTCCGGGCGTAGTGACCGCAAAGAAGGCGAACAGCGAGGGGTACTTGTCACCGGGAAAACCATTAAACCCCTGGGCCTGCGCTGCAAGCTTCTTGTCGCGGACGAGCGACCGGTAGAGGCGGGAAGTGCGCCCGTTCGACATGAGCTGTGTGATCACGGAGTAGACAGGCTCATCGGGATCGGTCGCGGCCGGAATGTGGTATCCCTCGAGGTAGAACGGCTGTGCTGTCTCGTGCAGAACGACCGTGCGCTCCGCTTTCTGCGGCGGCTCGACGGTTCGCAGGGCGTCGGGCTCCGGAGCCTTCGGGAGGCGGCCGAAGTATTTCTCGACGACCGGCATGATCTCGGCGTCCTTCACGTCGCCGACGATTGCGATGACCATGTTCGCCGGGACGTAGTACTTGTGGAAGAAGTTCTCGGCGTCCGTGGCCGAGTAGCTCGCCAGATCCGAAGGCCAGCCCACGACCGGCCATCCGTAAGGGTGAGCGGTGTAGGCGGTGGCGATGAACTGCTCGACGAGGCGGCCGACCGGGCTGCTCTCGGTGCGCAGGCGCCGCTCCTCGGTGACGACGTCCCGCTCCTTGTAGAACTCGCGGAACACCGGATGCCGGAATCGCTCCGAGTCGAGATAGGCCCAAAGCTCGAACCGGTTCGATGGCATCGAGTAGAAGTAGACGGTATTGTCGTTGTTGGTGAAGGCATTCGTACCCACGCCGCCGGCTCGATCGATCACCCGGCTGAACTCCTCCGGAACCACGAATTTGTCAGCCTCGGCGATGGCTGCTTTCCAAGCCTTTTCCGCCTCCGCG
>DASQGS010000264.1:0-2669 GCA_035632455.1 Thermoanaerobaculia bacterium
GGGGATGGCGCTGCGGGACGTTCGGACGGCGGTCGTCCACTACACGACGCCGGGGCAGACGGATGATGTGTTGTCGTCGATCGATCTCGTCACAGGGTCTGAGACGATCATCCGGAAATTCGTCTGCGATATCTCGATGCCAGGGCGGCCGGCGCCGCCGGAACATCATGGGGGGAATCCGACGATCGGCGCGGATGGGTCGATCTTCTTTGGGATCGGCGACTACGGTGGCGGCGCGATCGCGCAGATTCCGGAGTGGAACGGGGGGAAAATCTGGCGGGTGATACCGGACGGAACGGCGGTGCAGTTCGCGCTCGGGTTCCGCAATCCGTTCGGGATGGCTTGGGACGCGGTGCATCAGCGGCTGATCGTGGGCGACAACGGGCCGGCGGTGGATGATGAGATCGACGTCGTGACCGCGGGCGGCAATTACGGCTGGCCATACACGGTGGGAAACGAGCCGCCGATCGCCGATTGGGTGCCGCCGCTTTACGTCTTTCCCAGGATCGTGGCGCCGACAGGCTTGATCCGGCTGAGCGGGCGCAATTCGATGCTGCCGCGGGGCTATCTCCTCGGGGCATTCGTGACCAAGGCGATCTACTACATTCCGGACATCGACGCTCGCCCGTTTCCGGATCCAATCGCGATCATCGAAGGCGAGACGGGGCCGATCGTCGCTGTCGCCGAGGGGCCGAACGGCGATGTCTACTTCGGAACCGGCAGCGCGATTTACAGGCTGATCGTGCCGGTTGCCAGAAGAGAGGCGGTGGGGAGGAACTGACGAATTGAAAATTGAAAATTGGCGTCCGGTTCTGATCTTTCAATTTTCAATTTCTCAATTTTCAATTTCCATACAATGGACCGATGCAGCGGTCTCGGCGGCGGTTGCTGGCGCTCATCATCGGGCTCATCGCCTTTCTGATCGTCTGCGCGCTGCTGTACGAGATCGGCATGGCGCGGATCGAGGGGAAGCCGCGGACATTCTGGGAGAGTCTGGAGTGGGCCGCGGAGTCGTTGAGCACGACCGGGTACGGCTACGACAGCCATTGGTCGCATCCGGCCATGGTCATCTTCGTGATCGTGGTCCAGTTCGCCGGCGTCTTCTTCGTATTCCTGATCGTTCCGATCTTTCTCGTGCCGTTCCTCGAGGAGCGGTTCGAGGAGCGGCTGCCGCGAAAGGCCCCGAACCTCTCGAGCCACATCGTGGTTTACCGCTTTGGTCCGCCGGTGGAGACCCTCCTGCAGCGGCTGGATTCGGCGGGCGTGCCGTCGCTGGTCGTAGAGACGGACGAGGCGATGGCCCGGACGGTGTGGGAGCGGAAGCGCGAAGTGGTCTTCTCGCGCGCCGAGGAGGACGCGCTCGACGCATGCAGACTGATGCAGGCGAGGGCGCTCGTGGCCAACGGGCGCGATGAAGAAAACGCGGCGATTATTCTGCGGGCGCGGCAGATGGGATTCGCCGGCGAGATTTTCGCGTTCGTCGAGGAACCGGCGCATCGAAAGCCGATGGAGCTTGCTGGCGCCACGGCCGCGTTCACTCCGCGGCACATCATCGCTGCGGCGCTGGCGGCGCACGTGAGCGATGCTCTCAACCCTCGCCTGCCGGGTTTCGAGGAGATCGCCGGGATCGAGCGTCGCGAGGTGCGCATTCCGGCGTCGAGCCCGTTCCTGCACAAGACCCTCGCCGAGTCGCCGATCGCGCGATGCGGCGCGATCGTGGTCGGCCAATGGTGGCAAAGCCAGCTCCTTGCCCACTGCGACGCTGACATGCGCATGGCGCCCGATTGTATTCTCGAGCTGGCCGGCGACCGGGAGAGCCTGAATGCCGCGGTGGCGGCGATCGGCGGCGTGGCCCTGCGACGCGAAGGGCCATTCCTCGTGGCTGGGTTCGGCGAGGTCGGCCGGAAGGTGTTCGAGCTCCTGACCGACGCAGGCGAGGAAGTGCGCGTGGTGGAGCGGGCGCTCGGGCCGGGAGTCGACGTCGCGGGCAACGTTCTCGATCCGTCGGTCCTGGCGCGCGCGGGAATCGCCGAAGCGCGCGCGATCGTCCTGGCTCTCAACAGCGACGATGCCACACTCTTCGCGACTGTGATCGCGCGCGATTGCGCCGCGGATGTGGCGGTGATCGCGCGCGTCAACCACGCCCGCAATCTCGATGACATGCATCGAGCCGGCGCGGACTACGCGTTGTCGATCTCCGACGTCTCGGGACAGATGCTCTCGGCTCGCCTGCTCGGCCGGGGAACACGCATTCATGAGGCGCACCGTCAGGTACGACGCATCAGCGGCGAGGGCGTCGCCGGCCGCCGCCTCGGCGATCTCGCGCTCCGCGCGCATCACGGCTGCTCGGTCGTGGCCATTGAGCGCGCCGGCGCGACGCTGACGAGGCTCGACGCCGGAACGGTGATCGAAGCGGGCGATTTCCTGTACATCTGCGGACCTGCGGAGGGAGTGCGGAAGGCGATGGCGGGGATGTCGGGAAAGTAGTTTTCCCTCGGAACAATTCGCGGGTCGTCTTCGTTCGTCACACCAGACATGCCTGTCACAGTTTCGCTGTGACTCCGGTCATCGCCGGGAATTCATTCCGGCTCTTAGATACCAACGATAACGAAAGGAGCATCAACATGTTTGGAACGAAGGAGAGCGCAGCGACGCGCTTCGGAAAGTTC
>DASQGS010000265.1:0-8989 GCA_035632455.1 Thermoanaerobaculia bacterium
ATGCCGCTCAGTCGGGGGGTGGCGACATTCGCGGTAAACAATCCGCGGCGTTGATCGTCGTGAGCGCCAAGTCGACCGGGAAGCCGTGGGAGGATCAAATCTTCAATCTCCGCGTCGACGATCATCCGGAGCCGCTCAAGGAGCTCCGCCGCCTGGTCGCCTTGCAGCGGGCTTACAACCACATGAATGCCGGCGATCTGGCGACCGAGCACAATGACAATGAAGGAGCATTGCGCGAGTACGCGGCGGCCGAGCAGATCGCGGCGACCACTCCCGGCATTCCGCAGAGCCGCTATGCGGAGATGATCTTCTGGCATGCCGTGGCACTGGTGAACATGAAGCGCGTCGACGAGTCGTTGCCGTTGTTCGCGAAGGCATTCAGGATGGAGCCCGGCTGGCATGAGCTCACGCCGCGGTTGCCGAAGGCCGGTTTGATGCCGGACGACAAGGCGTTGATCGACCGAATCCTGGCAACAGGACCGAAGGATCGTTGATCTTGCGCTGAAATGTCTGCTCTCAATCCCGTTTGCGGGCTCCTGCTGCCTCCAGCATCCGATTGAGCAGACGCCGTAGCGGATGAGGGTGAGGGAGCCAGGGATTGTCACGCGTCGGATCCCATGGAACGTCGAGCAGCGAATGGACATCGGCTGGCCACGCTCTCAAGGGGCGTTGCGCTTGCAACCCGGCAATAAAGTCGCGATACCCTTGCCAGGTCTTTGCGGCCGTCAATTCGCGTCCCGTGCTGGCGGCCTGTTGGCTCATGGTCTCGATGTCCTGCGGCGTCAGTGAGGAAAGACGATGCGTAATCGCGCCGAGGTCATCGACACCGATGAGCAGCGAATTGACGCCATCGAGGAAAATGTCGTGATCGAGATTCGGAAGATCGGTACAGAGCGGAATGCATCCAGAGGCGAGGGCCTCGATCACGCTCATGGAAAACCCTTCATAAGACGAGACATTCAATAGGAAGTCGTGCTCGTAATAAAGAGGCAGGACCTCGGCCGGCGGGATGAACCCCGTTAGCCGGACGACGTCGAGCAGAGACCGCTCCGCCAGCGCAGCCTCAAGTGCAGCACGCTCCTCGCCCTCGCCGACAATCGTGGCGGCGAACCGGATGCCGGCCTCACGGAGCGACCGAAATACGCCGGGGAGCTCCAGAATGCGCTTCTGTTTCTGGGCCACGCGTCCTACGGACAGGAGGCGAAATACGCCGTCGAACGGCCGTCTTGGCAGCATGGGCATTGAAACGCCGTTGCGGATGTACTTAGTCGCTGGAAGTCGCTCGGACCGCGCACATGCGCGCCAGCGCTGGAGCGCCCGCTCGCTCGTCCCTGCCACGCCATCGAGAACGTCGGTGTATGTGTTGCGCAGCTCGAAATAGTGGTTGTCGAGCGGATCGATGTGGAATGTGTCGATGATCGTGCAATAGGGCCGGATGATGCGCAATAGATCCGCGGCGCCGATGGCAAAATCGCTGCAATCGTTAATGGCCACCACTGACGGCCGAATGCGGTCGAGATCCGCCGCGATCCTGGCCAGTGCCTCCTTCGGATCGACCTTTCCCATGTATGCCGGAGAAAATGAGCTCCAGTCGAGCACTTCGACGGCGGTGCCGTGCTCTGACCGGAGCGGCCCATCGGCGTTCTGTATGCCGGCGATGGAGACGCCCCAGCCGTCCTCGACCGCGCAGCGCGAAAGGTTGAGGAGGAAGGTCTCGACTCCACCGAGGCCGAACGGCGTATACCAGAGCCACAGAATGGACTGCGTCATCAGTTCAATCGTACTTTACGGCTCGGCATTCACGCTCGAACGATCGTCAGGCCCACCGCTGCGTCGCTCGGGATTGCGTTGCGGGTGTCGATGGCCAGGCGGACGTCGCGATAGAGCGAGGGATCGCGGAACTGGCTGTGAGGCGTGGACAGAAGAACGGCGTCGTGCTTCGCGAACTCCTCCGGCGTGCAAGGCACGGAGCGAAGATCGAGGGCGTGCTTGCGGCCCGGGCGTGCCGCCGGGATGTAAGGATCACAGTACGAAACGACGGCACCGCGCTGCTGGAGCAACTCGATCAGCTCGAATGACGGCGACTCCCGATCGTCGTCGATGTCCGGCTTGTACGAGAGTCCGAGCACGAGCACGGTGGCGCCGGCGATGCTCTTTCCGGATCGATTGACGGCTTCGACGGTCCGGTCGGCGACGTAGCGAGGCATCGAGGCATTGACCTCGCCGGCAAGCTCGATGAAGCGAGCCCATGTTCCGAACTCCGCGGCCTTCCACGTGAGATAGAAAGGATCGAGCGGAATGCAATGACCGCCGAGCCCCGGTCCGGGATAGAAGGGCATGAACCCGAACGGTTTCGTGCGCGCCGCGTCGATGACCTCCCAGATGTTGATGCCCATCCGGTCGAATACGACCTTCATCTCGTTGACCAGGGCGATGTTCACGGCCCGGAAGATGTTCTCGAGCAACTTCGAGGACTCTGCGATCTCGAGCGAGCTGACTGGCACGACGCGATCGATCACCGATCCGTAGAGTGCGACCGCAGCGCGGCTCGACTCCTCGTCCGCGCCGCCGACGACTTTTGGGATTGTCTTAGTCGTGAACTGCTCGTTGCCCGGATCCTCACGCTCCGGCGAGAAAGCGACGAAGAAGTCCACACCGCATCGAAGTCCGGTGGCGCCGAGGCGGGGAAGGATCTCCTCGCGCGTCGTGCTCGGATAGGTCGTGGACTCGAGCACCACGAGTTGCCCGCGCCGCAGGCGCTTGGCCACGGCCTCGGCCGTGCCGCGGACATACGAGAGATCGGGCTCGCGATGCGCGCCGAGCGGTGTGGGGACGCAGATCACGATGGCATCGCACTCGCCGAGCCGGTCGAAGTCCGTCGTCGCAACCGCGCGCCCGGCCGAGAATGCCGCCCGAATGCGCTCCGCTCGAATATGTTTGATGTAGGACTCCCCGGCATTGAGCCTCGGCGGCTTGCTGGGATCGACCTCGAATCCGATCACGCGGTAGCCGCTCTCGGCAAAGAGCAACGCTAGCGGGAGACCGACGTAACCGAGGCCGATCACGCCGACGGTCGCCGTGCGGGAGTCGATCCGGGACATGAGTGTTGTGAAAGGGGTCATGAATTCCTCGTTGAACGGCTGGAGAAGCCGGTTTCGTCGATGGGCTGATCAAGGTTGCAGCGCGGTTCTCGAATTCCTTTAGTCAGGCTAGCGGTGAAGGCACCATTGGAACGCATTCGTACTCTCCTCAGGCAGGAGCAGCAGGTCTCGATCGAAGCCTTCCGAGGGGATCGTGCTCGAGAATGTCCAGGAGGAGCCTTCCTTACTCCATACTGCGTAGTCGTGAGCGACAGCGAGATCGACAACATCGGCCACCGACTGCCCGTGCCATCCCATGCACGTGGACGAGAACTCTCCAAATATGACCGGCCGTTCCAGGCTCATAAGCTTGCTAGCGCCCTGGAGGATCTTCAGATCATATCCATCGGTGTCGATCTTCACGACTGAACATCCCCGGGGAATTCGTCCGCTTTCGAGGAGTGAATCCAGAGTTTCCAGATGCAATGACTGCCTTTCGCACTCGTAGGTCGAGTCGTCGGGAAGAATGCTCCCAGTCCCCGTACCTTCTCCGGGCCGAAGGTCGCCTTCCACCTGGACCTCGACCATCTTGCTGACGTCTCCGAGAGCGACAGGAACAACAAGGATCGCCGCATTGAGCGCATTGAGCGCGACATTTGCGATCAATGCCTGGTAGTTGTCGGCGACAGCCTCGACCGAAACAACGCGAACCGTTTCTTCACCATGTGAAGCGACTGACAGAGCGAACGGGATGGAGATCAGGCCGACGTTCGCTCCGATGTCGAGGAGGTAGCCGGTTTTCTCATGGCTCCTGGACAAGCGAAGGAGGAATCTCACGGTGCCGGCTTCATAGCCACCCGTGAGGAATGCGATTCGCTGCAGCCAACTGTGAAGGTCGAGGTTGGCGAGATATGTGGTGGGCCGGGTCAGCGTTGCTTGCACGTAGGTGTGGTATTTCGGGAGCCGGAGGGTCTCGAAAAGTGCGAGAAACATCCGCGTCCTGCCTCGAAATGGCGGAAGGTGCGCCGAGATCCGGCCAACTCGCGCGAAGAATCTGGAGCGGAGCGCGGCGACCTCGCTCATCAACGATCCCTTCGGGGGCGAGGAGTGTCGAGGTCGCAGGCCTGACCATTCATGTCGGGAGCATAAACCACAAGCGTCATCAGCTTGTCAGCCTCGAGACCTCGCTTACGTCAGCGGGTTGTGATCCGGAAGCGATCCGACCATGTGGCAAGGCGGCCGATGGTCGACGTTCCGATGAGGCGCGAGAGCGTTTGATACAGGTTGATGTCCCACCGGCGGCCGGCCTTGCCTGTCGCGACTCTGGCCCCGTCCAGGAGATTCCAGGTCTCGCTCTTCAGACCTGCGGCAGCACACTGCCGAGCGAGGAGAAACAGCTCGCGGGCGAAGTGCTGGCGCTCAGGCGTCTCGGGGGCAATGCCTGCGCGAAGAGCACTCTCGAGGATCAGAAAATGAGCACGGGCTCGCGTAGCCAGGCGCGAGGCATCGAGCGCTGTCCCGCGGCACAGGCGGCCTGACTCATGGTCCCGCACCTCGGCCACAAACTCTTCCACGTACGCCAGCGCGACACCCGTCGCGGCGACCCGGCAGTCGTACTCCCAATCCTCCTCCAGCCGCAGATTCGACCACGGCCCGGCTGCATCGCATACTCTCTTCCGGTATAGCGGAGTGGGCGTATCCCACCATCGAGACTCGAGAAACGAGGGGAACATCGTCTCGACCCGGCGTCCCGATCCCTTCCACGGCCGTGGCTCGACCCGCCCATCCGCGTGGCGGTACCGCGTCCATCCATAGCAGGCGCCGCACTCGGGATTCTCGCGAAGCGCGGCGGCTTGCCGCTCGAATTTCGCAGGGAGAAGGATGTCGTCGCTGTCGAGATATTGAATGAGCTCGCCGCGAGCGAGCGAGCGTCCGGTCTCTCGGGCGCGGCCCGGACCCTGATTGTCGGTTCGAACGACGGTGATGCAATCGCTCCGCCTGGCGAGCTCCGCAAGAACCTCAGGCGTCTCGTCGGACGAGCCGTCATCGACGATGATGATCTCGATCGGCCGGTGGCTCTGGCCAAGCACGCTCTCGACAGCCTCGACGATCATTCGCGGCCGGTTGAACACGGGGATGATCGTCGAGACCAGTTCCCGCTTGATCACGGACCGTTCTCCGAGCGCGCGCCGGCATCCGGCGACGGAGCATCGATTCTCCCGAAGCCACGATCGCAGAGCCTGGCAATCCGGGTTTGTGGATCGATCGGAGCAAGCTCGCTGTATCGCATCACGGCGGGCGCCTTCGATCCCTCGGCCTTTTCAGGCTGTGACGCGTGCCAGAGGTGAACGAACGGCAAGTATCCGAAGTCGAACACCGATCGGGTGCGGGCCCGATCCCAGAAGTCGTTGTCCTCGCCGCCCCAGCCGATGAACGACTCGTCGAAGCCGCCGATCGCGAAGAAGGCATCGCGCCCCGCGGCGATCGACGCCCCTTGCAGGTTCTGCACGACGGTCATCGATCGCGGCGTTGCGAGCGCTGGCTGGCGAAAGGCCTCGTTCGAGTCGGCCTCGGAGAGATAGAACGTGAAGCGCTTCAGATCGATGATCTCCGCTCCTCCCCGAAACCGCCGCACGAGCTCGGAGGCATAGGCCGCAGGCACCAACATGTCGTTGTCATGGAGCACGATCAGGCGCCCTTTTGCCAAGCGGGCCCCGACGTTGAGTGCCCACGATCGACAGTACGGCAGATCGGGTCGCGGCAGCGGCGTGCGCTGATAGCGAACCCACGGAGGCAATTGCTCCACCTCCTGCGTGTCGCTCTGCTCGACCACGATGCACTCGATCGAAACACCTTCTTGCGCGGCGATGCTGCGCAGCGTGGCCTGGAGATGCGGGAGCCTGGCCTTCCCTCGGTGGCCGATGAGGAACGACACGTCGACATCTTCACCGTGATTGAGCGGCGCGTCCGCAAACCTGATCGGCCAGTCCGCCAAGGTGACGCCGAGGAGGCGGCGGCCGGTGGAGGGGAACACATTCGCAATGTGCAGATCGCTGGTCCAGACCCAATCGCATCGCGCCCCTTCGCCGTCGCCCGACCACTCGATCCTCTCCCTCCGATTTCGGATCGCGACCCATCCGCCCCGCCCCCCCGCGGTCCGGCGTCCGCTCTTGCAATGCCGTGAAAAGCGCGGCCAGTCGTAGAGAAGCGCGCCCGCCCTGTTGCGAAGGGAGTAAGTGGTCATTGAATCTTCACGGCCTGGCCGGCACCTATGTGCGTGTCTCCACGGGCGGCATTATACGGACCTCGACATTCCCGTTCTTCTCCGTCACACTTCGAGCGATGCCCGATTCCGTTGCCGTGACGATGCGATGGACCGAGATCGACGCCGAGGCGCCAGCCGGGCGCGTGGATCTCGCGGAGCTTTGGCGGTATCGGGAGTTGGTGCAGATCCTCGTCTGGCGCGACCTGAAAGTCCGCTACCGGCAGACGCTTCTCGGCGTGACGTGGGTGCTCATCCAGCCGCTCCTGACCACACTGATTTTCACGTTTCTCTTCAACCGGGTGGCGCACATCCAGGCCGGCGGCGGTATTCCCTACGTTCTCTTCGTCCTCGCCGGCATCACGCTCTGGAACCTGTTCTCGAGCGGTGTGCAGAGCGCCGGAAACAGCCTCATCAGCAGCGCCCACGTCATCTCGAAGGTCTACTTCCCGCGCCTGATCATCCCGGCGGCAGCGCTTCTCTCGGGGCTTGCGGACGTGGTGGTGACCGCGTGCCTTCTCATCGTGTTGATGTTCTGGTACGGCGTGGCCCCGCCGCTGGCCGTGGTGCTCGCTCCGGTGCTGGTTGCGATTTGCTATTTCCTGGCTCTCGGCGGCGGCCTCTGGCTGGCGGCCCTGAATGTCGAATACCGGGATGTCCGCGTCCTGATCCCATTTCTTCTTCAGTTCGGGATGTATGTCACGCCGGTCGTCTATCCTCTGACGGCCTTGCCGGACCGCTTTCGTCGCGTCGCGTATCTCAATCCCATGACCGGCGTGGTCGAGGCCTTTCGCGGCGCCTTGTTCGGCACCGGTGTGCCATGGGGCGCACTGATCTGGTCGATGGCAGTCACGGTGCTCTTGATGATTTCAGGAATAGCGTATTTCCGCAAGAAAGAGGGTATTTTCGCCGACATGCTGTAGGCGGCGCGAGCCATGGCACAGCCGGTCATCGAAGTCGAGCACCTATCGAAG
Organism: Thermoanaerobaculia bacterium; assembly: GCA_035632455.1. Lineage (GTDB taxonomy): Bacteria > Acidobacteriota > Thermoanaerobaculia > Gp7-AA8 > Gp7-AA8 > DASQGS01. The sequence goes on from DASQGS010000265.1 coordinate 7,317, forward strand.
CGCTACGTCCTCGGTACGCGGGAATTCGGCTACAAGACACTGCGCGACGCGCTCACCGGCGTGTTCCGCAAGACGCCGGCCAGCGATGAAGACGAGCTCTGGGCTCTTCGCGACGTCAGTTTCCAACTCCACGAAGGCGAGGCCCTCGGCATCATCGGGCGGAACGGATCGGGGAAATCGACGCTCCTCAAAATTCTCTCCAGGATTACGCATCCGACCACAGGCCGCGCCAGACTCCGCGGTCGCGTGGCCTCGTTGCTTGAAGTCGGAACCGGGTTCCATCCCGAGCTGACTGGGCGGGAGAACGTGTATCTCAACGGCGCGATCCTCGGGATGAGCCAGCATGAGATCCGGCGGAACTTCGACCAGATCGTCGCTTTCGCCGAGATCGAGCAGTTTCTCGATACGCCGGTCAAGCGATACTCGAGCGGAATGTACGTGCGGCTCGCGTTCGCCGTCGCTGCGCACTTGACGCCCGAGATTCTGATCGTCGATGAGGTGCTGGCCGTCGGCGACACCGAATTCCAGCGGCGGTGCCTCGGCCGGATGCATGAAGTCGCGACGAGCGGGCGGACGGTTCTCTATGTCAGTCACAACCTCTGGTCGGTCGAGCAGCTCTGCAACCGAGCCATCCTTCTGTCGTCTGGCCGGCTGGTGCGGTTCGGGAAACCGTCCGAGATCATCGCCGAGTATTCCGATCGCCGTGGCGCATCCTCCTGGGATGTGTCTGCCATCGAGGATCGCTCGGGAACGGGCAGCGCCCGAATTACGCACCTCGAATTGCTGGCGACGGACGCCCATCAGACTCTGTCAAGCGTGGAATTCCTGAAGCCGTTCAGGGTTCGCATTCACTTTGAGGCCAGAAGGCCCATCGCCAGGCCCGACTTCGGCCTGGCCGTGTTGAATGAACGGGGCGAGCGCATACTCGTATGTATGGCGGCGGAGTCCGGATGCGACGCCGAGTCGATCGACGGAATTGGCTGGGCGGACTGCATTGTGATGGCTCCATGCCTGCTCCCGAGGACCTTTCGCTTCGAGGCATGGATTATCGATGTGCGGGGTCTGAGCTTCGCTGATCGGGTGGAGATGGTCGGACAGCTCGACGTGGGCCTGGGCAATTGGACCGAACACGAGGTCGGTCAATTGCAGGTGGATTGGAGAGGCAGCATCTACGTCCCCTCGGAGTGGCAGATCAAGCCCACCTCGTAGGTAAGGCAAGCAGCTTCAGGCACAGAAAGGGGTTCCGTGGACATCAGTGGACGAAAGATCGTGGTGACTGGCGGCGCCGGATTGATCGGATCGCACTTCGCCGATCAACTTGTCGACGAGCCGGTTTCTGAGATCGTCCGTAGGGAGGCGGTTGCCTTGTCATGACCCGCATTCCCATTGCCAAACCATACTTCGGGGAAGAAGAGCAGCTCGCCGTCCGCGGGCCGCTGGAGAGCGGTTGGGTCGTGCAGGGCCCGCGAGTGAAGGAGTTCGAGCAGAGGTTCAGCGAGTTTACCGGCGTCACTCACTCCATCGCCACATCGAATTGCACGACTGCCCTGCACCTCGCCGTCGCGATTCTGGGACTGAGACCAGGCGACGAGGTCCTCGTGCCGGCCTTTACGTGGGTCTCGACCGCCAACGTCGTCGAGTACATGGGAGCGAAGCCCGTTTTCTGCGACATC
>DASQGS010000266.1:0-3527 GCA_035632455.1 Thermoanaerobaculia bacterium
TTCTTGCGCGCGAGTGTTCGACCGCAACCGCCTCCTTCAGATCACCGCGTCGATGAAGGGGAAGCAGATCCTCCGCTACGGCGACATCGTAGCCGACCGCTTCATCTACGGCACCCCGAAACGGATCTCGCGCGAGGCGCCGGTACTCATCCTTCGCCAATATCGCGATGACGTTCTCCTCGGCGGCGGCGGCAATGCCATCAACAACATCCACTCCCTCGGAGGGCGGCCCTTCCCGGTCAGCGTCCTCGGCGACGATGCCGAGGGGGGGCAGCTCGTCGAACGCCTGACTACGCAGGGAATCGACTGCGCAGGCATTCTGCGCACGCCGCGCTACAAGACCCCGACGAAGGTCCGCATCCTCGGCGGCATGCCTCACGCCAGCCGCCAGCAGATCGTGCGTTACGACATCGAGGACCGTTTCGAGATCACCTCCGACGAGGCGGACCGGTTTGCACGGCTGCTCCGCGAGCGGGTGGCCGGCAGCAGCGCCGCTCTCATCAGCGACTACGGCTACGGCGTCGTCACACCCGCCATCGTCGCCGCACTTACAGGATCCTCGGAAGGGAAGCCGGTTACGCTCGACTCACGCTACGACCTCCTCCGCTATCCCGGCGTGACCGCGGCCACGCCGAACGAGGAAGAGGCTGTGGCCGCCGCCGGGGTCTCGTTCCCCGACGAGGAGGGCGACGGCGAGAACCTGCGCTCCGTGGCCCGCACTCTTCAGCAGACGCTGACCTGCCAGGCCATCCTCATCACGCGCGGAAGCCGGGGGATGGGACTGTTCGAGCGGGACGGCGGCGAGCCGTTGCTCCTCCCGGTCTTCGGTACCGACCAGGTGGCCGACGTCACCGGCGCGGGCGACACGGTCATCGCCACGTTCACGCTCGCCCTCGCCGCCGGAGCGTCGTTCGCAGAAGCGGCCAAGCTCGCCAACTATGGCGGCGGCATCGTGGTCATGAAGATGGGTACGGCAACCGTGTCGAATGAGGAGTTGCAGCGAGCGATCGAGCGGGATGAGGAGCTCTTGTGACGGTGATCAGGCTCGTATTCCATTCAACGCGGCGATGACCGTCATACACTCCCCGTCAAGTCCGCTCGATCGTCGCGGTGAGGTGCTCCCGAACGGCGTCGAGGGCCGCGAGTCCGCTCGCCACGGCCTCGCTGCCATCACGGTGAGAGGCCCGGGCGCGACCGAGTGCGCGTTCGGCGGAAGTGGTAGCGCGATCGAGAACGGAGCGGATCTCACGCTCGAGGAAGCGTCGGCTTTCGAGAACACGGTCGGTCAGATCGTTCGCCACACGCGCGGCGTTCGATTCGAGCAGGCGGCGAAGGTAGGCGTTCGCATGTCGGTGAGCACGCTCGCGTTGCCGCCGTGTCGTGCTCAGGAAATCGACGAAGCAGGCGCCGGGCGGGCGGCCTGTGAGAGTGGCGAGGCTCGTGAAATAGAACCCGCTACGTTTGCGAAAGTGCTGCTCGAATTCGACATCGAGGTCGTCGGCATCGACATCGACGCGGCGCAGGAAGTCGCGCGCCAGGGCGACGAAGCGATCGGTCGCGCGCACGTACAACTCTTCAGCACGCGGCTCGATCTGCTCCATCCAGTTCCTGATCGCGTCGCGAGCGATCTGCTCGGCGGTGTCGAACGCGTGCTCATGTGATCGCCAACGGGTGGCAGCGAGAGCCGCGTCGAGCGTCGCCGCAGCGATCGTCGTCGTTGCGTCGAGGAAGCGCATTTGCTCACCATCGAGCTCACGCGTGAGCCGATGCTGCTCGGCGGTAAAGAGATAGCCAAGGTCGGAGAGCGTCCTGCGCGCGTCATCGATCGTTTGGCGGAGCGCGGTGGCGCGTCTTTCGGTTTCGGCGATTGGTCGCGTGAGCGCATCGCGTTGCCGCTCGATCTCGCGAACCAGACGCGCTTCCAGGCGGCGCCGTCCGCGCTCCTCCGCGTCGCGGACGAGATCCGCGCCGGCATCGCGGGCGAGCGCCGTGAGCGCGGCTTCGAGCGCCAGCCACTGATGCGTGTAATCTCCGTCGAGCCGTTCGATGGCGCTTACGGTAAAGAGGCACACTTCGCGGCCGGTACGCTGCGTAAGTGCATCACGTGTAAAGGCCGCGGCCTCCGCAACGTCGTCCACACTGAAACGGTCTGCCTTGTTCAGCACGAACAGCATCCGCGGCACCTCGCGCGCGATCGCTTCGGCGACCGCGGCCTCTTCTCCGGAGATCGGTGGATCAGCGCCGAGAACGAAGAGGGCCGCGTCGATATGCGGTAGGAATGCGCGCGTCGTCTCAGTGTTCTGCCGGAAGATCGAGCCGAGACCCGGCGTGTCGACGAGGCACATGCCCGATGCGAGAAGCTCGCTCGGGACCGCGACTTCGACCACCCGTACGTGCTTCACGTTCCCGGGATTGCGCTGCTCGCTGACGTAGTCTTCGAGCGCGGACGGCTCGACGCTCTCGCTGCGGCTATCCTCGTACACCACGCGCGCCCCGATCCTGTCGCCGTACCGGACGATGGTGATGGCAGCAGTCACCGGGGCGATGCCGACGGGCAGGAGGGGCATGCCGATGAGCGCGTTGATGAGCGTCGACTTGCCGCGTTTGAACTGCCCAAGGCAGGCGACGTAGAAACGCCCCTCAGCGATGCGTTCCGCGAGCCTGCGTGCGGCCTCGGCGACCTCAGTCTCGCCGATGTCAGTGGCCATCGCGCGGAGCTGATCGAGCAGATCGCTCCCCGTCGAACGGGTAGACGTTTGCGGCAGCGTCATCCGTTGATGAACGCCTTCCGCTTTGAAAACTGCGCTCGACTCATCCACTGTCGCCTCTCCGCGCGCCGCGAAATGGAAGTCGAGCGTTGACGCTTCTGGTTCGGGCTGCGAGTCTGCTCACACGACCTCCTACCGTGAGGTAGGAGTCATCAGCCGAAAGGCGGTTCAGGCGGACTCCATCGCCGTTTGCTACATTCTACGCTGATCGCAAAGGTACACTGGGGTTGGGTGATCAGGCTCGCAGTTCCGTTCGTTGGTTCTCGGCCACCGCCAGCCGAAACCCAGCCGGGATCTGAGAACCGAGAACAGAGAACGACTCATCATCATGAACGCACCTATCGTGGACGAAACCACCCTTGCCGAAACGGTCGAGCGACTCAGGCGCGACGGCAAGTCGGTCGCGTTCGCGAATGGCTGCTTCGACGTGCTGCATGTCGGCCACATCCGTTACCTGCAGGACGCGGCCCGGCAGGCGGATGCCCTCATCGTCGGCGTCAATGGCGATGAATCGGTCAGGAACCTGAAGGGTGCAGGACGCCCGGTGATGAACGAGCGCGAGCGGGCTGAGCTGATCTCGGCGATCCGAGGCGTCTCGTACGTGACGATCTTCCACGAGAACAGTCCGGCCCGCCTTCTCGGCGAGCTGAAGCCTGACGTTCATTGCAAAGGGACCGATTACACGCCCGAGTCCGTGCCGGAAGCCGAGGTGGTCCGCTCCTACGGCGGCAAGGTGGTCATCGTCGGAGATCCGAAGGA
>DASQGS010000267.1:0-1975 GCA_035632455.1 Thermoanaerobaculia bacterium
CGTGCTGCATGCTCTGACTCACAACATGCGGCGGAGCTGGGCTCTCGCTATGCCTTAACTACTGCCTTCAGGCACATAAACAGGAGAAACGCGGCGGACGTTCAGGGAATCGGGAGTCCAGCGCGACATTCTGACCCGTCACCCCGTTCGCCGGCCCGAGTAGAACGTCTCGCCTCCGTCGCGCAGCGATACCAGAAAAAACCGGCAATATCAGAAAGGTCGATTCCTTCACAGCCTCTCAGGATGAAGAGAGGGATGATACGCTGCCACCGCGATGACCAATGGCTGGACCGGCGGACAGTACAGTCTCTGGCGCTTTCTGTTCGGCGTCTGCCTGTTCGTTCACTTCATCCTTCAATTGGCGGACGTCGTGTTGCGGCACCGCGGCGTGGCCAGTCTGCTCTTCCCGGGCTTCGTGGCCCTGAGCGGATTCGTGAAAGCACTGCCCGCGGTCGCGATCATCGCCGCCGTCTTCTTCGCGATCGGGCTGTACGACCGGATCGCCGCGATCGTGATCTGCTGCATCCTGCTGGGCACATTCGCGCGAAGTCCGATGCTCGAGCAGCCGTCGGCGCTGTTCGCCTGCCTGCTCCTGATCGCGCATGCCCTCACGCCGCCCGCGCCTTACGGATCGTGGGCGGCGCGGAGTCGCGTCGACCCTGCGGGAGGCTGGTCGATGCCGCCGCGGCTGTTCGCGGCTGTCTGGATCGCGATGGCAATCTGGTACTCGTACTCCGGCTACACGAAATTCATCAGCCTGGCGTGGCTCGACGGCTCGGCGCTGGCGCGAATGCTGGCGAGCTCGTCCACGCGATTCGGCGCACTCGTTCTCGCCATCGCGCCCGTTCTGCTCCTCCGCCTGATCACCTGGGGCGTGCTCGGCCTCGAGCTCTTCTTCGCTCCGCTCGCGCTGGCGAGGCGCGCGCGGCCATCGATCTGGCTGTTGACGCTCGCCGCGCAGTGCGCGCTCGTGACGTTGGTCCACGTCTCAGATCTCGCCTTTGGAATGATCGCCCTTCACCTCTTCACGTTCGATCCGGCGTGGGTGCCGCGGATCATGGCCGTCGAGCGCGACCAGGTTTTCTACGACGGCACCTGCGGCCTTTGCCATCGGTCGGTGCGCATGCTCGTTGCGGAGGATCGCGGAGGCGAGGCGTTCGTCTACGCGCCGCTCGGCGGCGACACGTTCGCCGCGGCCTTCGACGCGGCGACCGCAACGACGCTCCCGGACAGCGTCATCATCAAGACATCGGACGGACGCGTCCTGATCCGGTCTGCGGGCGCCGTGCACGTCGCGAAACGCCTCGGCGGAGCCTGGCGAATCATCGGCTCGCTGATCGGCGTCATTCCGCTGAGGCTGCGCGACGCGGCCTACGACTTCATCGCCCGCATTCGCTACCGCCTGTTCGCCCGTCCGAAGGAAGCGTGCCCGATTCTTCCGCCCGACTTGCGCTCGCGCTTCGGCGCATGACCCCTCGTGAAAGGCATTCCCCACAGAGGCACTGAGGACACAGAGAGATTCTCACCACCATCTCCCGTCACCGTGTGAGCCGCGGCGATGGACACGAGCTCCTTCCGGGTCCTCTGTACTACTAACGTTGAGTTTCTTCGCGCGCCGCGCAGAGTTTTTCCAAAACCGGTGGTTTCCATTTTGGGTTGCGGGCGAAGCTCGCGCTGCGTCTCTGTGGTGAAATGCCTTTCCGTCCATCTTGAGATCCTTCGCCGTCTACTCAGCTCAGGATGACGGGCTGACCACTGACACTGCTCACTGATGGCGTGACCCGTGATCGCTTCCGTCCCAAACGATCTCTGCGTTTCGAACGAGACCCTCCAGTCTGGCCCGTTTGATCGCACTCTTGCGGAAGAGCTTCGAGAAATCAGCCTGCTCGAAACGGAGGAGATCGGTGACCGGCGTGGCGCGGTATTCGTCGCGCGCTCGAAACGCGGGATGCGACGGCGCGGGATCTTGATTCCA
>DASQGS010000268.1:0-9478 GCA_035632455.1 Thermoanaerobaculia bacterium
GACGGCCACCCAAGAGCCCCAGCTCCTGCCCCTGGCGCGAAAAGCGGCGGCCTGCCGCCGCACTCCATAGGCTACGCGATGGCGCGCTTGCGTCCCTTGAACTTCGCCTGAATCCAGTCGCGGTTCATGCGGGCGATGAAGTCGATCGAGATCTCCTTCGGACAGACGGCCTCGCATTCCTTGAAATTCGTGCAGCTCCCAAAGAGATCGTCCATCACCTCGACCATGTTCTGGACGCGATCGAAACGCTCCGGCTGGCCCTGCGGAAGGAGACCGAGATGCGAGATCTTGGCAGCGGTGAATAGCTGCGCCGCGCCATTCGGGCACTGGGCCACGCACGCTCCGCACTGAATGCACGCGGCGGCGTCCATCGACAGGTCCTGCACCTGTTTCGGGATGGTAATCATGTTCGCCTCGGGGGCGCTCCCGGTGTTGACCGAGATGTAGCCTCCGGCCTGGATGATCTTGTCCAGCGCCGAGCGGTCGACGATCAAATCCTTGATGATCGGGAATGCCTTGGCCCGCCACGGCTCGACCCAGATATCGTCGCCGTCCTTGAAGTGGCGCATATGCAACTGGCACGTCGCGGTCCCGCCGATCGGTCCGTGGGCGATGCCGTTGATCATCATGCCGCAGGAGCCGCAGATGCCTTCGCGGCAGTCGTGCTCGAACAGAACGGCTTCTTCGCCTTTTTCAATGAGTCGCTCGTTCAATACATCGAGCATTTCCAGAAACGACGCGTCCGGGCTTATACCGCTCAGCTTGTACTCGGCGAAGTTTCCATCGGCGTCGCGGCTCTTCTGCCGCCAGATATGCAATGTCAGGTTCAATCCAGGCATCTTAACTCCTGAAGTCGAATGTTGAATGTTGAATCAATGTTGAATTGAAAACCCTTCGAACACATGCCGTCTTCAATTCAACATTCAACATTGAACATTCAACATTCCGCTTCTCTATTTGTAGCTTCTTGTCGCAAGATGCAGGTTCTCGTATTCGAGCTGTTCTTTATGCAGCACGGGATCGGCGCCGTCTCCCTTGAACTCATAGGCGCTGACGTATAGATAATCATTGTCGTTGCGCTTCGCCTCGCCGTCCGCCGTCTGATGCTCGACACGGAAATGCCCGCCGCAAGACTCCTCGCGGTCCAGGGCATCAATACACATCAGCTCGGCCAGTTCGAAGAAGTCCGCGACCCGGCCGGCGCGCTCGAGCGATTGATTCGGCTCATCACCGTCGCCGAGGACGCGCACGTTCTTCCAGTATTGCTCCTTGAGCTCGCGCACCATCTTCCGCGCCTTCTTGAGTCCCTCGGCCGACCTGGCCATGCCGCAGTTCTCCCACATGATCGAGCCGAGCTCCTTGTGGAAAGAATCGACGCTGCGCGTCCCTTTCGCCGACAGAAGGCGATTGACGCGATCCTTCACATCGGCTGCGGCCTGCTTGAACTCAGGCCGGTCAGTCGAGACCTTCTTGTTCATCTGCGTGGCCAGATAATCGCCCGCAGTCACAGGAACGACGAAATAGCCATCGGCAAGCCCCTGCATCAGTGCCGACGCTCCGAGACGGTTCGCGCCGTGATCAGAGAAATTCGCCTCGCCGATCACATAGAGGCCGGGAATCGTGCTCATCAAATTGTAGTCTACCCACAGACCGCCCATTGTGTAGTGCGGCGCCGGGTAGATACGCATCGGCATCTCGTACGGATCCTCGGCCGTGATGTCGTGATACATCTCGAACAGATTGCCATAGCGCTCTTCAATCGTCTTGCGCCCCAGGCGCTCGATTGCATCGGCGAAATCGAGATAGACCCCCCGGCCGCTCGCGCCAATCCCGCGACCCTCGTCGCACACTTCTTTCGCGGCGCGCGAAGCGATGTCGCGTGGGGCGAGATTGCCGTAGCTCGGATACTTGCGCTCCAGGTAGTAATCGCGCTCGCCTTCCGGAATGTCCGTGGCCTTGCGCTTATCTTCTTGCGCCTTCGGCACCCAGATGCGTCCATCGTTGCGGAGCGATTCCGACATGAGCGTGAGCTTCGACTGGAAATCGCCTGATTGCGGGATGCAAGTGGGATGAATCTGCGTGTAACAGGGATTGGCAAACGCGGCGCCCCGCTTGTAGGCACGCCAGATGGCGGTTGTATTGGACGCCTTGGCGTTTGTCGACAGGTAGAAAACGTTCGCATATCCGCCCGTGCCCAGGACAACCGCATCCGCGGCATGGACGTCGATCTTTCCGTTAACCAGATTGCGGGTCACGATGCCCTTGGCGTGACCATCGACCACGACGAGATCGAGCATCTCGTGGCGGTTGTACATCTTCACGCGCCCGAGTGCGATCTGGCGCTCCAGCGCCTGAAACGCGCCGAGCAGAAGCTGCTGTCCGGTCTGGCCGCGGGCATAGAACGTCCGCGAGACCTGCACGCCGCCGAACGAGCGGTTCTCGAGCTGACCGCCGTACTCACGCGCGAACGGTACGCCCTGGGCCACGGCCTGATCGATGATATTGACGGAGAGCTCAGCCAGGCGATAGACATTCGCTTCGCGAGACCTGTAATCGCCGCCTTTGATGGTGTCGTAGAAAAGGCGGTAAATCGAATCGCCGTCATTCTGATAGTTCTTTGCGGCGTTGATGCCGCCTTGTGCGGCGATGGAGTGTGCGCGGCGGGGCGAGTCGTGGAAGACGAAGCACTTGACGTTGTATCCGAGCTCGCCCATCGTCGCCGCGGCCGAGGCGCCGGCAAGGCCGGCCCCGACGACGATGACGTCGTATTTGCGCTTGTTGGCGGGATTGACGAGTTTGCAATTGAACTTCGCCGTCGCCCACTTCTTATCGAGCGGCCCGGCAGGGATCTTTGCGGTCAGTTCCATGTTAGCGTCCTAGTCTCATTTCACCACTCCGGTCATCACGGCCACCGGGAATGAGACATTCACCAGCGTGATCACCGCGGCGAAGACGATGGCGAAATTGCGTCTCCAGGGATTGAAGGTCGTGCTGCTGAGGCCGAGGGATTGGAACATGCTCCAGAGTCCGTGGTAGAGGTGCAGGCCCAGCGCGAGATTGGCCACGATGTAGATCGCGCTCACCCACCAGACCTGAAATCCGGCCACGACGTTGTGATAGACGTCGCCTTCATCGAACTTCACCGGAAGCACGTGGGCTCCGACCGTCAGATGCAGGAGATGGTAGATCACGAAGAGACCGACGATCACGCCGCCCCAGCGCATGGTGCGTGAGGCATAGCCCGCGGCAGGGTAGTCGCGGCTGGCGTAGCCGGTAGGGCGCGCGGCGAGGTTCATCAGCGTGAGCTGAGTCGCCGACTGGATATGCAGCCATCCGGCGACGATCAGAAGGACGCGCGAGATCCAAAGCCCGAACTTGTACGGCAGCAGCGGCGCGCCTAGGTTCTTGAGCCAGACCGCGTATTCGTTCAGATGCTCCGCGCCGAGGTAGAGCTTCAGGTTGCCGAGCATGTGGGCGAAGACCCAGGCGAACAGGAAGGCGCCGGTGATCGCCATGACCGCTTTCTTGCCGAGCGCAGAGCGGTAGAAATCCATGATCCAGGCCATGCGGAATTCACCTCGTGAGTTTGGGTGGTGCGGTGCGGGTGCAACGGCCACGCCCGCCGAAGCGGCGTTCGAGCGCTCCATGACGCGACATCATATCGAGGAAGCTCGCGCGGTCAAGGTGTGAAACACACTGACAAACGTCATCTCCGTTCCCTGACGAACCGCAATGTCGTGCGCGAAGCCGCGGGCCGATACTCCTCGCATACGAAGGAGTGAATCGATGCCGACCCAAACCGCACCGCGGAACATCACCGCAGCCCCGTCGCCCACAGCCATGCCGCTTGCCGCTCCGGCGCGACTCGATGGCGTTACCAGGACCTTCGGCGCGACCGTCGCTTTGCGCAATCTGAGCCTGGCGATTGATCCCGGCGAGCTCGTCGCGCTTCTCGGACCGAACGGCGCCGGCAAGACCACCGCCGTCCGCCTTCTTCTCGGCCTTTGCGCGCCAACGTCGGGCACGGCGCGAGTCTTCGGCCGCGATCCGCGCCAGGCCGCAAGCCGCACGCGGACCGGCGCCATGCTTCAGATCGGCCGCGTTCCGGAGACTCTCAAGGTCCGCGAGCACATCGACGCATTCTCCAGTTACTACCCGAAGCCATTGCCGCCGCGCCAAGTCATCGAGACCGCCGGCCTTGCGGGCCTCGAGGACCGGGCGTTCGGCGAGCTCTCGGGCGGACAGAAGCAACGCCTGCTCTTCGCCCTCGCCATCTGCGGGAATCCCGATCTGCTCATCCTCGATGAACCGACCGTCGGCCTCGACGTCGAGGCGCGCCGCGGGATGTGGGAACAAGTCCGGCGTTTCGTGCGCGGAGGCCGCTCGATTCTCCTGACGACGCACTATCTCGAGGAAGCGGATGCCCTCGCGGATCGCGTCGTCGTGATCGACCGCGGACAGGTCATCGCCGAAGGAACGCCGCAGCAGATCAAGGCGCGCGCGGCGGGCAAGCGCATCCGCTGCACCACCGCGATGGACCTCGAGACGATTCGCGCGCTGCCAGGAGTCGCCTCGGTTGCACGCGACGGCGTGACCACGACGATCCTGGCCTCGGACGCCGATCTCGTGGCCCGTGCGCTGATCCTCGGCGACCCGAACCTCACCGGCCTCGAAATCGCGAGCGCAGGCCTCGAAGACGCATTTCTCGCACTCACCGAATCCCAGAAGGAGGTCGCGTAATGTCCACCGCCGCCGAATCTCTCCCGCTCCCCACCTCCACGCTACGTATGCGCCGTCTCCGCACGCACCTCGTGGAGATCAAGTACGAGCTCCTCAAGTTGATGCGCTTGCCAGGCTACGTGATCCCGACGCTTACGTTTCCTCTCATTTTCTACATCTTCTTCGGCATCGCCTTCGGGCAAGGCAAAGTCACCGGCTCCACAAAGATGGCCGCGTATCTGATCGCGACCTACGGAACCTTCGGCGTGATGGGAGCCTCGATGCTCGGGATCGGCATCAATCTGGCCATCGAGCGCGGCCAGGGATGGCTGCAAGTCAAGCGTGCCACACCGATGCCGATGAGCGCGTTCCTCATGGCCAAGATCGCCGTCGCGGTGAGCTTTGGGAGCGTGATCGTGCTCGGCCTATTCATTCTCGGCGCGTCGTTCGGAGGAGTCCGTTTCGCGCCGGCTGTCTGGGCGCAGCTCTTCGCCACGCTCGTCGCCGGAACGCTGCCGTTCTGCGCGCTCGGTCTTACCCTCGGATATTGGGCCGGGCCGAACTCCGCGCCGGCGATCGCCAACCTGATCTATCTCCCGTTGTCGTTCGCCTCGGGGCTCTGGATTCCGATCGACTTCCTTCCGAAGTTCGTCCAGAAGCTCGCGCTTTTTCTTCCTCCGTATCACCTCAGCCAGCTCACGCTGCGTGTCATCGGAGCGGGAAAGGGCCCGGCCTGGGCGCACGTGCTCGCGCTGGCCTCGTACTCGGTTCTGTTCTTGCTGCTCGCCTCGGCGGGTTATGCGAAGGATGAAGGGAAGACATACGGATAGAGCAGCACGACCCACGTCATCCTGACCCGCGGAGACGGCGAAGGATGCCGTAGCTGACCACTGACCACTGACAACTGACAACTGTTCCTGCTGTACCGAAAGGAATTCACGATGAACCGCCCCCTCTTCGCGATCCTCACCGCGCTCTCGATCTTCGGCGTGATCTACGGCGGCCTCGCCTCGGGCGCATCTCCGGCGAAAACCACCGACGCGGCATCGGGAAAGACTGCGATCCGCAACGTTCGGCTCTTCGACGGCCGGGCCGTGGTCTCGAACGCGACCGTCGTCTTCGAACATGGCGTGATCACCGCCGCTGGCGCCGGCGTGGCCGTGCCGGACGGAGCCACGATCGTCGACGGCAGCGGCAAGACGCTGATGCCCGGGCTCATCGACTCCCACGCCCACGCCTTCCCTCCCGCCCTCGAGCGGGCGCTCCGCTTCGGCGTCACGACGGAGCTCGACATGTTCACCTCGGTGGACGGACTGAAACAGTGGAAAGAGGAACAGGCCCGCGGCAACGTCGCCACGCGCGCCGACATCTTCTCGGCGGGCACGCTCATCACGGTCGCCGGCGGCCACGGCACTGAGTATTTCAAGATCCCGACGTTCACGCCGGGAGGCGACGCCCAGGCCTTCGTCGACGCCCGAATCGCGGAAGGATCGGACTTCATCAAGCTCGTCTATGAAGATGGCTCGGCGTTCGGCGTGCATTACCTGTCGCTGACAAAAGACGACTTGCGCTCGTTGATCGCGGCGGCGCACAAGCGCGGCAAGATCGCGGTGGTCCACATCGGATCGCTCGAGGGAGCGCGCACCGCGATCGATGCAGGCGCCGACGGCCTCGCTCACCTTTTCGGCAACGGGCGCCCCGATCCTGAATTCGGCCGATTCGTCGCCGCGCATCACGCATTCGTCGTGCCGACGCTGACGGTCGTCGAGAGCTCGGGCGGCACGCAGAGCGGCGCTTCGCTCGTGAGCGACGAACGGACCAAATCGTTCCTCAGCGCCTACGAGATCCGCGGGCTGCGCAGCTCGTTCCGCAAGCGAGCCGAGTCAACCATGAAAGTGACAAACGCCTTCGAGGCTGTCCAGCAGTTGAAGGCTGCCGGCGTGCCGCTCCTCGCCGGGACCGACGCACCGAACCCGGGCACCGCTCACGGCGTGAGCATGCACCGCGAGCTCGAGCTGCTCGTGCAGGCGGGCCTGACGCCGGTCGAGGCGCTGACCGCGGCGACCGCGACACCGGCAGCCATCTTTCACCTCAAGGATCGCGGCCGCATTGCGCCGGGGTTGCGGGCCGACCTTCTGCTCGTGGACGGCGATCCGACCAAGGACATCCTGGCGACGCGCGCCATCGCCGCGATCTGGAAGGGCGGCGTCGCGCTCGAGCGCAAGCCCGAAACATCGCGCAGCGACATCGCATCCGAGGCGGTCCAGGGGGCGAAACTGGCCGCAGGCATGATCAGCAACTTCGACTCAGGCGAGATCACCTCCGACTTCGGTTCCGGCTGGGCCGTCTCCACTGACGAGATGATGGGCGGTAACTCCAAAGCGACGATGGAGATTGCGGCCGGCGGCGCCAACAACACGCCGAAGGCGCTGCTCGTTCACAGCGAGATCAAATCCGGCTACACGTTTCCCTGGGCGGGAGCGATGTTCTTCGCCGGCTCCCAGAAAATGAGACCCGTCGACCTCTCGGCGAAGAAGGGACTCCGCTTCTATGCCAAGGGCAACACCGACGTCCGCGTTCTCATCTTCGCCGAGAGCCTTGGCCAGATTCCCGCGACGGTGGTCGTGCATGCCGGTTCGGACTGGACGGAGATCAAGGTGTCATGGAGCGACGCGGGCATCGACGGCAAGGACTTCCAGGCCGTGCTGTTCAGCGGAGCTCAATCGGAAGGAAAGAGCGAGTTCCGGATCGACGAGGTGAGGGTCGAATGAGCGGAATCAGCCGCATACACCCGCCTTCCCTACTCGGCTACACTGAATGACCATGCGCCTCATCCCAAAGGACAAGGATCTCGGCTGGACGCCGTACGCGTGGACGATCTACGCCGTCTTCTTTCTGATCGCCCCGTCCGTGAGCCGGCACACAACGCCGATGGAGTGGGCGGCGACGGCGTTCGGCATGGCGGTCTTCCTGGCGCTCTATTTCCGAGGTTATTGGGTACGAGGACGCGAGCTGCTGGTGATCATCGCCGCGTTGACGTTGCTTGCGATGGTCTACTTCCCGTTCAATCCCGGCGCGGGTTGCTTCTTCATCTATGCCGGGTCGTTCGCCGGGCGCCTCGGCACGACACGGCAGGCGATCGGCGCGATCGCGGCCATCGAGATCCTCTGCATAGCCCAGACTTGGTGGGCGCACATCAGCCCGTTCAACGCCTTCTGGCCTATGGTCTTCACGATCCTGATCGGCGCGATCAACATCCACTTCGTGCAGGTTGGGCGGTCGAACGCGCGACTCAAGCTGGCGCAGGACGAGGTCGAGCACCTCGCGAAGGTGGCCGAGCGCGAGCGCATCGCCCGCGATCTTCACGATCTGCTCGGGCACACGCTGTCGCTGATCGTGCTCAAGTCGGAGCTCGCGTCGAAGCTCGCCGAGCGCGATCCACAGCGCGCCGGAGCGGAGATTCGCGACGTCGAGCGGATCTCGCGCGACGCACTGGCGCAGGTGCGCGCGGCAGTCACCGGGTATCGCTCGGGCGGGATCACTGCGGAGCTCGATGCCGCGAATCATGCGCTGGCCACCGCCGGCATCGCCGCCGACTGCCGGATAGAGGCGGTGAAATTGCCGGCATCGCATGAGGTAGTGCTGGCCCTGGCGATCCGCGAGGCCTCGACGAACATCCTTCGCCATGCCGGCGCGAAACACGCAGCGTTCCAGCTCCGGCATCGCGGCGATGCCGTGGTTCTGACCGTGAGCGATGACGGCCGCGGCGGGAGCGCACCGTTCGGATCGGGCCTGGCCGGGATGCGCGAGCGGATCGCATCGCTCGGCGGCACGTTCGCGCGCGACGGTTCACTGGGGACGACCCTGACCATCACGCTGCCGCTGCCCTTCGAGGCGTCGTTGATGCAGGCGGGAACGCCGGCATGATCCGCGTAGTCGTCGCCGAGGACCAGGCCATGGTGCTCGGCGCGCTGGCGGCACTCCTCGAGATCGAGGGAGACATCGAGGTGATCGGCCGCGCCCACGACGGCGAGGAGGCCCTCGCGCTCACCACCAGCCTCAAGCCTGACGTGCTCCTGACCGACATCGAGATGCCGAAGATGAGCGGGCTCGAGGTGGCCGGCGCGGTCCGCCGCGGCGGCCTGGCCACGAAGGTCATCATCTTGACCACCTTCGCCCGCAGCGGCTATCTGCGCCGTGCGCTCGAGGCCGGCGCCTCGGGATATCTGCTGAAGGACTCCCCGGCGGAACAGCTCGCGAACGCGGTGCGGCGCGTGAAGGTCGGAGGACGCGTGATCGATCCCGAGCTCGCTGCGGAGGCGTGGAGCGAGCCCGATCCGCTGACCGACCGCGAACGGCAGGTGCTGCGCATGGCCGGCGAGGGACAGACGAGCGCCGACATCGCCGCCACGCTCAACCTGTCCGAGGGGACCGTGCGCAACTATCTCTCCGAGGCCATCAGCAAGCTCGGCGCCGGAAATCGAATCGAAGCCGCGAGAATCGCGCGGGAAAAGGGATGGCTGTAGTTTACTCTCCCACCGGGAGAGGGCTTTCGTTGGCTCGATCACCCGAGAGTCACAATGTCGAAGAGTGGGCATGACCCACTCGTACCAACACCCACTTGTGGTATTCTGCACGTCATGAGCAAACCGCGGGATCGGATTTCCGGGCTCACTCTCGTAGCACGAGACGTTCGGCCCGACGGCCGCCGGCGTGTGGCACTCGGTAAAGCTCTGAGTGAGCTCGATGACGTGAGCTT
>DASQGS010000269.1:0-12417 GCA_035632455.1 Thermoanaerobaculia bacterium
GCTCGCGACGCCCGGCGAGGAAGGGACGCTGCACCACCGCCTCCTCGATCTCGCCCCGCGCCTTCGCGGGAAGACCGGGACGATCAACGGAGTCAACGCCCTCTCGGCCATCCTCCTCGGACGCGACGGTCGCTACCGGTATCTCTCCATCATCGTCAATCACCACGCCGGCAATCCGGCGGAGGCTGTGCGAGCGATCGATGCGATCGTCATGGCGATCGACGGCGATTGACGCTGTGGCTCACGCGAAGGTCGCGAAGCGGTCTGCCTCACGAGATCTGCTATCCAAGACTTCGCGCCTTCGCGTCTTCGCGTGAGCCGGCATCACGGTCAATTCCAGTTCTTGAGCTTCGGCCACGCTGAGGCCAGCGTCCAACCGCGCGGCTTGTGGCAGAGGAAAAGCGTGAAGTGTTCCTGGCGCATGGCGCAGGGATGGCCGATCTCGGCGACGGCTTTGACGTCCTCGAACTTGCTCTCGAGCACGTCGCGCCGGTCGCCGAGGACGAGAATGCTCTCGCCGGTGTAGTTGCGCGGCCCCCAATACCAATTGGACAAGTGGCCGCCGATCGACCGCGGAAGGCCGTAGCGCGGGCCGTAGTAATCGATCGCACCTGACTGGCCGAAGTCGTTGCCGAAGATCGCCGTTCGCGCGCGCTCGTCCGGCGGGAGGCTGTTGTAGACCTTGGCGACCGTCGCGACCATCTCCGGCCATCCGAATCGGTCCGCGAAGAATTGCGGCATGGCCATGGTTCCTCGGTTCTCGAATTTCGGCTGACGGATGTGCGTGATCTCGGTGTAGCGGAGGTAGAGATCCGGCGGAAGAAGTGGAACGACGGTCGGCGCGATCGCCGCGCCAACGACGACGATGATCGCCGCGTACGCCACGCGAGTCCAGCGCGTCTTGTCGCTGGCAAGCAGGCGTTCCGTGGCGATCGCGCCCGCGGCGAAGAGCATCGAGTAAGCCGGTCCGAGGTAGTAGACGCGGCCGTTCGATGCAATCAGGACGACGTACGCGATCACGTACGCCAGGCCGAGAGCGCGAAATCTCTTCAGCGATCCGGCGAGCAGACTCACCAGGCCGGCGATCCAGAGCGGCGCCGCGGCGGGGTTCATCAGAATCACATTCCACACGAGGAACCAGAACGGGTTCGCGCTGATGTCGCGCCCGTTCCGCCGGATGTTCGCGAGTAGCTCGAGATGCGGAAAATGGTGCTGGATCTCCCAGGCGAGGTTGGGAAGGAAGATCAGAAATGCGATCGCGCCGGCGATGAGAAACCAGCGATTGAACATCAGCCGCCGGCCGGCCGTGAGCAGCAGACCCACGACCAGGGAGAATCCGAACACGAGCATCGTGTGCTTGTTCAGAAGGCCGATCCCAGCGATCGCGCCGAACCAGATCCAGAGCCTCGTGTCGCCGCTCTTGAGAATCTTGATCATGACGAACGCGCATCCCATCCACGCCAGCGGCTCGATCGAGTTCATCGACAGGTAGCTGCAGACGGCGAGATTGAGCGGCGCGACGAGTACCGCCAGCGCCGCGAGAGCCTGCGCGAACCGCCCGCCGCCGAGCTGGCGGACGATCGCGCCGGTCAGCAGGACGAGGCCTGCGCCGGCGAGCGACGGGAAGAGGCGAATCGACCATGGCGAGTCGCCGAAGAGGAGCCGCGTCAGCCAAGCCTGGAAAGCGGTGAGCGGCGGCATGTCGGCGTAGCCCCAGGCCAGATGCTGGCCGCACGCGAGAAAGTAGATCTCGTCGATGAAGAAGCCATAAAGGCTCGCGGTCGCGAAGTGAAGCGTGAATTTCAGCGCGGCGATCCAGGCGACGATGGCCGGGCCGGTCCCGAGCCGCGAGAGACCGCGTGTGTCCGGCGCGGCGACGGCCATGGACGGCGATGGGGTCGATGGTGCGAGCGATGTCATCTGATTCCCTCCGACGGCTGCGAGGATCGCCCGGCGGTGGCGTGGAGGGATACGAGCATGTGACAGGCGGAGCAGGCGCGGGACCGGCGGCGAAGAATCGTAGTGCCCTTTCCAAGGACTGCCAAAGGCCGTGTGCTATAGTGATCGGCCCGCCAGCAGCGGGAACCATGGGCCATGATCGAAATCCAGATCCATCCGAGCGATATCAGGCGTCGCGTGCGCTATCTCTTCTTCGACCGGCGGCGGGTCGCGGTGGGGGTCGGTCTTTCCGCGCTGCTGCTGGTGATCATCCTCGGGTCGATGGCCGCCGCGCCGACCGTCATCCGTCGCGTCTATAAGGACAATTACCTCAAAACCGTGCGCGAGGAGCGCGACATCCAGCGGGAGCGTCTGCTGGAGAACGTCCAGCAGATGTCGTCGCTGGAGCGATCGCTCGAGGAGCACAAGATCCGGGTCGAGAAGCTCGTCGCCATCTACGGGCTCGACCGCGAGCTCGGACACGGCGGTTTCTCGAGCCCGCTGACGAAGGCCGGAAGCAACACCGAGGTGCAGCTCGACGATGCCCGGCGCCGCGAGACCATGCTGAAGAGCTCGATGCGCCGGCTGCAGGAACAGCTCGAGCTGCTGGCGCGCTACGAGAAGGCGAACAGCGAGCTGGTCCGGCACACGCCGTCGATCCTGCCGATCCCGTCCGATCAGTTCGTGCTCACGTCGCCGTTCGGTGTGCGCGTCTCGCCGTTCACCCAGCATTCCGACTTCCACAAGGGGCTCGACCTCTCCGCTCCGACCGGCACGCCGATCTTCGCGGCCGCGGACGGCTTGGTCACGTTCGCGGGCCGCTATCCGCTCCGGCAGAGCGTCTCGTGGTGGCGCTTCGGCAACGTCGTTGTCGTCAACCACTCCGACCGCTTCATCACCATCTACGCGCACTGCGATTCGACCAAGGTTCGCCCCGGACAGCGCGTCAAACAAGGTGAGACTATCGCCACGGTCGGCTCCACAGGTTGGAGCACGAACTCGCACCTGCACTACGAGGTGCGAAGCGATCTGGAGCAGCCGGGAACGTATGCGCCGATCGATCCGCGCATTTACATCCTGAACTACCAGTGGAACAATGAAGCATCCCTGTTGATCAAAGCTCGGGTGGCGAAGGAGTACAAGGACTTCGATCCGCTGCCCCCGGCATTCGTTGGGAATGGGAGAAGGAGGGTGTGATGACAGCAGCCGGCGACCAGGCGAATTTCCCCACCATGATCATCCCGCGCGGCACGGAGATCCGTGTGAACGCCGCGGGACAACTCTCGATCAAGACTCCGGGCAACCTCGTCATTCAGAACTCGGGGAACTACTCCGAGCTGGAGTCGACGAACGGCTCGATCCGGATCGAGGAGAACGTCACTGTCGAGGCAGTGAGCATCCGGGCTGCGCAGGCGTGCTTTATCCAGGGCACGGTCACGGCCTGGAAGGTCAACGCCAAGCGCATCGCACTCGAGGACAAGGCCAGGGCCTTCATCATGCTGCAGGAATCGGAGCAGCTCGAGCTGTCGCGCACGAGCCGGCTGGTCGGCAACTTCGCGAACGAGAAAGAGCTCTATCTGATGATGGGCAAGTTCACGCCGCAGCTCAAAGAGCTTCCCGGCGCGGTCGACCTTGCCTCGCACTCTACGCTGCCCGAAGTGCGCCAGCCTGCTGCTGTGATCGCGCCGCCGGCATTCACGCAGACGGATCCGGCCGATCACATGCGCTCCGCCACCGCGTTGCTGGAGCGAGAGGTGATGCGCACGGACCTCGAGCCGCACGAAATGGAGGCCCTTCGCGAGCTTCTGTTCGCGCTTCGCGAGCGCAACACGCAGCGGATCGCCATGATCTACCGCGAGGCGCTCGCCGAAGTGAGCAAACCGACCGACAGCCTGCGCGAGGTCCACGAGCATCTCGAGGCGTATCTGAGGAAGTGACCCTGTCACAATCAACCCGACCGCTTGAAGATCCCCCCTCGCGCCACCTCCGCAGGATCGACGATGTTGATTCCGCAGCCTGTACCCAGCTCGAACCCGGCGAGAGCCGTGAGCCGCGGGAAGGCGTCGACGTAGAAGTGGCCGGCGGCGAGGTTCGGGAAGCTCATCAGGAGCCAGTTGTAGGAGGCGGGGCGGCGCACGCCGGTCATGTCCGCGGCGGCGGCGCGGAGGTGGCCGGCCAGATCGCGGGTCTCGATGTCCGTCAACATGTTGATCTCCGGAAGGTGGCGTTTCGGAACGATCCACTGTTGAAACGGCATCGCGGATGCGTACGGCGCGAGGCGCACGAAGCCAGCCGTTGCCTCGATGATCAGGTTGCGATGCCGCCCGGCGATGGCGTCGCACAGAGGGCACGTGCCGGCGCGCACGAAGCCCGCGGCCTCGGCGGCGATCCGCGGCGGAACGAACGGCATGGCCACGATCTGCGAGTGCATGTGCCCGAGCGACGCGCCGCCGAGCGGGCCGTGATTCTTGAACACGGCCACGGACGCGCAGCCGTCGATTGCGGCGAGCGCGCCGTAGCGCGCGATCCAGACTCTCGCGATCTCCTGCGCCGAGTCGAGCGACAGCGATTCGAACGCAGCGTCGTGATCCGGCGACTCGATCACGACTTCATGCCGTCCGCCGAACGGCGTCGGCGCGTCGTCATCCCAGCCGGAGCGCGCGTCCGCGAGCGGGTACTTGTTCGGAATCACGCGGATGGTCCACGCGTCCGCGGTCCCGACGCGCATGATCTCGGGCGGCGTGAGCGATTCGTTGCCGGGACAAAACGGGCAGACCTCCTCGGATCCGCCGCCGAACGCGTTCGGCCTCTGTGCGCGCTGCGGCGCGAGGATCACGGGCTCGCCGGTGATGGGATTTCGGCGGAACGAGGCCATGTCAGGGAGTCCGTCCGAGGCGCGCCGCCAATGCCAGGCGCTGGACGATGGCCAGGACGGCGAATGCGATCAACAGCAGGGTCATCCACTCGCTGATGCGCAGCCCGCCGAGTTGGAGAGCGCTCCACTGGCAGACCGCGAGGAGGTAGGAAGTGATCGGATAGATGATGAGGGCCAGAACGAATTCGCCGCGTCCGACCGAATCGTAGGCGTGCTCGTTGAAGGTAGCCTCGATCTGCGTGAACAGGTAGCCATTGAGCATGATCGCGATTACGGTGGCCAGAGCCAGCTCCTCGCGCACGCCGTTGCCGAGCAGCCATCCCCCGGCGAGACAGATGTCGCTCACGCGGTCGGCGACGTGATCGATGAAATCGCCGTAGCGGCTCTCTTTGTGCTGAGCGCGGGCAACGATTCCGTCGAAGGCATCGGCCAGTCCGCCGATGACTACGAGCGCTACCGCGACGAGGTAGAGCGCCGGCCTCCGCCCGCCGCCGAACAGACAGGAGGCGGCGATGAGGTTGACCCCGAGGGCGATCAGCGAAATGGCGTTGGGAGAGAGCGGGCAACGCCGGGCCAGGGGATCGAACCAGCGTGCGAGGCGCTCGCGCCAGATGTTCATGGGGGGATTGTAGTTCAGTGGAATAGTCGGCCGGTTTTCAGACATTTGAGTGGGTCGTTAGGAGACCTAGCATGTCAGACAATCACGCAGTACAGCAGGTGGGCGACGCCGACTTCGATCAGGCGATTCTGAAGGCCGGGAAGCCCGCGTTCGTCGACTTCTGGGCGCCCTGGTGCGGACCGTGCCGCATCATCGGACCGCTCGTCGAGGAGCTCGCTCCCTCGTACCAGGGGAGGGCGGTGATCGCCAAGATGAACGTCGACGACAACCCCGACGTTCCTCAGCGCTACGGAGTGACATCGATTCCGACCCTTCTGATGTTCAAGGACGGCAAGCTGGTCGACCGCGCCATCGGGGCGATGCCGCGGGCCGAGCTGCAGAAGTTCATCGACCGCAACCTCTGATCGTTTTCCGACCGCGATTCCCCGAGACGCCGGCGCAAGCCGGCGTTTGTATCGTCGGGCTCGGCGGCCCACCGCGGCTTTGCTCTACGCCTTCGCGGCGCGGCAGGGGTGGTCGCGCCCGACATGGGAATTTACCTACATCCATCGATAGATCGTTCTCTATCCCCCGATGAATATCACCTCCGTCCCAGCGCGGGGATACTTGGAACGTCCAATCACAGGGCCCGGATAGACTGAGTGATTCCTGACCGGCGGCAGATGCCGCGCTACAACATCGTGCTGCCCGTGGAGATCGGCGGCGTGCACGGCGTGACCCGCAGCTTCGGCGTCTCGGGCGTGCAGTTCGACGCTCCGATCGCGCTCGAGGTCGGCCGCCGCATCGACTTCGCGGTCTCGATCGCAGGCGACGATCGCGTCGAGCCGCTGCGCCTCGAGTGCGGAGGCGAGGTCATCCGCGTCGATGCCGTCGACGGCGGCATGCAGACCGTGGCCGCGACGATCGACCGCATCCGCATCGGCAGCATCGACATCGAGCCTGGAGCATTGGTTCCAGGGTGTTGATCCGCAGATGACACGGAGGAGCAGGTGTGCAGGAGAATCAACCTGCGCAAATCTGCGTATCTGCGGAAAGACATCTCCTGAGTACGAATAACTTTTTCGGCCCGAACATCGTGCATCGCGGCGCTGAGTCCTGTCCTGCCTACCGCCTCGATCTCTGTTATTCTCGCGCCCGCGGTGCCGTTCGGCCCCGAGCCGCCCGACGCAAATGCCACGCCCATCTCGGGCACCGGGCGGCACCGCACTTCCCGATCGTTTATGCTGCCGCCCCGTGGATACCGCGTTTTTTCCGCAGGACCGCGCCGAGCGCCTGATCGCCATCAACCGGCTGATCCTGGCGATCTTCTCCCTCGCTGCGGTCTGGCTCGATCTGCCTGTCGCGGGCCGCGACGTCGCGCTGGCGATGGCGCTCGTCGAGCTCTACACGCTCTACGCCCTCCTGGTTGCCCTCTTCGTCTGGCGTAAGTCCGCGACGCCGGCGCTGCGCCTCGCCAGCCATGTGTTCGATCTGACACTGGTCTCGCTGTTCGTCTTACTCACACACGCCGCGGCCAGCCCGTTCTTCGCCTGGTTCGTCTTCTCGCTCTTCTGCGCAACGCTCCGCTTCGGGCCGAAGGGAACCGCGTGGACTGCAGGCATCATCCTGCTGGTCTACCTGGCCATCGGTTTCCACGAAGGGATTGACGCCCGCGAGGCCGGAGTCTTCCTGATCCGGATGACGTATCTGACGACGGCGGCGTTGTTCCTCATCTACCTCGGCGCTTGGCAGAGGAGGACGCACGGGGAGTTGTCGCAGCTCGCCGCCTGGCCGCAGACCAGAGCCTCGGATTCGGGGACGCTCGTGCGCGAGGCGCTGTTGATGGCCGCGCGGCTGCTTCGCGTGCCCCGTGTGCTGCTTGTCTGGGAAGGCCAGGATGAGCCGTGGCTCCAAGTCGCGTGGATCGAGGAGAGCCGCTTCCACGCTGCGCGCGAGGCGCCCGACCGTTACGGCGCGATCGTCCATCCCGATCTCGATGGGAAGAGTTTTCTGACGCGCGACGCGGCGGCGATTCCGGCGGCGGTGGTTTTTCTGTCGGATGAGCGCACCCGGCCATGG
Source organism: Thermoanaerobaculia bacterium (assembly GCA_035632455.1). Classification (GTDB taxonomy): domain Bacteria; phylum Acidobacteriota; class Thermoanaerobaculia; order Gp7-AA8; family Gp7-AA8; genus DASQGS01. The sequence goes on from DASQGS010000269.1 coordinate 7,491, forward strand.
CGCGGCGAGCCGCTCACCGCGGCGCTGCGGGAGCGGTTCGCGATTCGCAGCGTCGTATCGTCGAAAGTCGCCGGCGAGACCGTCCAGGGGCGGCTCTTCTTCCTCGACCGCGCGGGCGTGCATCACGACGATCTCGTCCTCGGTGAGATCGTGGCCCGGCTCGTGGCGGCGCGCCTCGACCAACTCGATCTGGCCGACCGCATGCGCGATGCCGCCGTCACCGATGAGCGCATCCGGCTGGCCCGCGATCTCCACGACGGGCTGCTGCAGTCGCTGGCCGGCGCGGCATTACAGCTCGAGACCATCCACATTCTTCTCGAGCGCGATCCCGCCGCCGCGCGGGCGCGCCTGCGGACCGTGCAGGAGATCATCGCCGCCGACCAGTCCGAGCTGCGAACGTTCATCACCCAGCTCCGTCCGCGTCCCGCCGAGGCGGCCGAGGGCGTGCTCGCGAAGCGCCTCGGAGCGCTTGCCGAGCGCTTCGAGCGGCAGTGGGGTCTGGCGGTCGAGATCGCGATCAATCCGCGATCGTCGCGCTTCGCCGACTCGCTGGCCGGGGAGATCTACAGCATCGTGAACGAAGGGCTTTCCAATGCCGCGAAGCACGCCAAGGCATCGCGCGTGAGGGCATCGATCGCTGCGGACAGCGAGGAAGTCGTCATCACGATCGAGGACAACGGCCGCGGATTCCCCTTCTTCGGGACCTTCGATCTCGCCGAGCTCGACGAACAGAAGCGCGGCCCAGTCACGCTGAAAGAGCGCATCGCCTCGCTCAGTGGAAGCCTGGTCCTGACCTCGACCGAGCGCGGCTCGCGGCTCGAGATCGCGATCCTTCTGTAGAATCCCCGCATATGCCCACGCGCATCGTCCTGGCTGACGATCATCCGATCGTACTCGACGGGCTCGAGCAGCTCTTCGCTCTGGAGCGCGACTTCGAGATCGTGCATCGATGCAGCGATGGCGAGGCCACGCTCGAAGCGGTGCGGCGCCTTCGGCCTGAGGTGCTGGTCCTCGACATCCGAATGCCGAAGCGCGATGGCCTCTCCGTCCTCCGCGACATCGTGGCCGACAAGCTGCCGACCCAGGTCGTCCTGCTGACCGCGGAGCTCAGCGAGGAGGAGACCCTCGAGGCCGTGCGACTCGGTGTCGGCGGCATCGTCCTCAAGGAGATGGCTCCGCGCCTCCTCGTGCAATGCGTGAGAAAAGTCAGTGAAGGCGAGCGCTGGCTCGATCAGACCGCCATCCGCAAAGCGCTCGACCGCGTGCTCCGCCGCGAAGCCGGCCTCGGCGAGGCATCGCGCCTTCTCACGCCGCGCGAGATCGAGATCGTCAAGATGGTTGCCGTCGGCTTGCGCAACAAGCAGATCGCCGAGAAGCTCACCATCACCGAGGGAACGGTCAAGATCCACCTTCACTCCATTTACGAGAAGCTCCAGATCTCGGGACGGGTGGAGCTGAGCCTCTACGCCAGGGACAAGGCCTTGGTGTGAGGTAGTTGCGAGTACCGCGCCGCCGAAGGCGGCAACAGTATGTAGCCCCCGCATTCAGGCGGGGGTTCTCCAGGACGACGCCTCAACCGGTTGGGAGCCGCCGAAGGCGGCGAAGCGCCGGCCTGCCGGCGCACTCCAGAGCGCGGTAAACTCAGCAGCACCGCATGATCGACCCGGCCATTGCCGTCCGCCCGGAGGATATCGAGCGACAGAGGAAGGAGCGCGCCTGGCGCCTCAACGTCGTCGAGATCCCGTTCATCCGCGCCGTTGCCTCGACGCTCATCTCCCTCGGCGTCTGGATCGACAACCGCTTCCTCCTTCGCGATCCATCGCTCAGCCGCTGGATCCTGATCACCATTGCCCTCGTCGCTTTCAACGCCATCTCGTGGGCATCGCTGATCCTGTTCTATCGGCGCGCTCTTCCGCGCAACCTCGGATTCCTCTTCTGCATCCTCGACGTGCTGCTCCTCGCGTTCGCTGTCTACGCCTCGGGGGCCGAGAAGAGCTGGCTCTATTTCATCCTCTTGATGCCCGTCGCCGGTCAGGCGACGACGTTCCGCCGTTGTCTCGGCTTTGTGTTGCTGACGACCGTGAGCTACGCCGCGATGCTGACTGCTGTCGTCCTGATCGATCGCCGCCCGATCGATCCGGTCGAGGCCGTGGTGAAGACGGCCATCGTCCTTCTCGGCGGCGTCCTCATCTCGATCGTCACCCGCCCGGCGGAGCGAAGCCGGGGCGGAATCCGCAAGGTCGTTCGCCAATCGCGCGAACTGATCGCGCGGCTCGACGAGCAGGGCAGAGAGCTGCGGGAATCGAGAGCGAACGCCGAGGAGGCAAGCGCGGCGAAGAGCGAATTCCTTGCCCAGATGTCGCATGAGATGCGCACGCCTCTGCATGGAATCATGGGGATGCTGCAGCTCGTCGAGGACGACGACGCGTCGCCTGACCGCCGTCGCCGCCTGGAGATGGCCCGGCATTCCACCGAGGCGCTGCTCAGCACCATCGACGACATCCTCGACTTCTCCAAGATCGAAGCGCGGAAGCTCGAGATCGAGCCCGTCTACTTCTCGATTCGCACGCTGACCATCGACACGATGAAGCCCCTCGCAGTCACCGCGGCGGGGCAGCGTCTGGCCCTGCACGTTCGCATCGCTCCTGATGTGCCGGACCAGCTTTGGGGCGATCCCTTTCGGATCCGGCAGATTCTCGTGAACCTCGTCGGCAACGCCATCAAATTCACGCCGTCGGGCGAAGTGTCGCTCTCCATCACCACTGAGGGGCGAAACGCCGGCGGAGTCATCCTGCGCATCGAAGTGCGCGACACCGGAATCGGAATCGCGCCCGATAAGCAAGATGCGATCTTCGCACCGTTCACGCAAGCCGGACGGACGGGCGAGAGCCGCTTCGGCAGCAGCGGGCTGGGCCTCTCCATCGTCGCGCGGCTCGTGGAGATGATGCAGGGGCGGATCTGGGTCGACAGCGGCATCGGGCGCGGGAGCACGTTCGGTCTCAACATCACGCTCGAATGCGATCCCCTCGGAACGTTCGATCGCGAGCCGTGGGAGGCATCGCTCGCCGGCGCGCGCGTGGTCGTCCTCGATCCCGACGTCACCGAGCGCGCGAACACCAGCGAGATTCTCGCCGCTCACGGCATCGTCCCCATTGCATGCGCGACGCGCGACGAAGCGCGCAGGGCTCTTGCGGCACACGAGCGCGCGGCCTGCGTCGTCGTCGATTCCGCGGAGCTGCCGCTCGGCGCGAGTGTGCCCGTCGTGACCGTGGAGCCACCGCTCCGCCGCGGGTCATCGAGCCCGATCGCGGTCACGCGGCCGATCGGAGAGCGCGAGCTCATCGAGGCCGTCGGCGTCGCCTCAGGGCTGGTCGCGCGCGCGGTCTCGTACACGCTCGAGCCGCAGAACCTGGGTCCGCCTGCCACGCCGCTTCGCGTGCTCGTGGCCGACGATCATCCGGTCAACCTCGAGTTCGCGGCCGAGGCGCTCCGCCGCCTCGGACACGACGTCGCGGTCGCCTCCGATGGCGTTGAAGCGCTGGCGCGCCTGCAATCGGATCATTTCGATCTCGCGCTGCTGGACATGGAAATGCCGCTGCTCGACGGCCCGGGCGTGGCCCGCCGTTACCGCGCCCTCGAGTCGGCGGAACGGCGCACCGCCATCCTGGCGCTGACCGCGCACGCGACGCGCCAGCATCGCGAGCGCTGTTTCGCCGCCGGCATGGACGGATTCATCACCAAGCCGATCGACCGCACGCAACTCGACCTGGCGATCCGCCAGTACGCGCAATCGCGCGACACCGCCGCGCCGGCGCCGCGTCCGATGCCACCCGACTCCGACGACGCCATCCTCGAGGCGGTCGACGGCGACGTGGAGCTACTGGCCCGCATCAGCGATGCCATGGCCCGCCAGACCCCGCGCCTCCTCCTCGAGATTCGCGAGGCCCTCGGGCAAGGCGACGGCGCGACGGTCAGCCGCTGCGCTCACACGCTGAAGGGTGCCTCCAGCAACTTCGGCGCCAGCGGCTCGGTCAACCTCGCCGCCGCGCTCGAGAAAGCCGCCCGCGACGGCGACCTCGCCCGCTCCCGCGCACTCGCCCCCTGCCTCGAGGACGAGATGGCAAAGCTGATGACCAGGATCGAGGCGGCGTTGAAGAGGTGAATTATTGCTGCGCCACGCGCAGGCACTCCGCGCTGATCTCCGCGACTGCGTGCAGGTGCATGCTGATCAGCTCCTGGACTTTGATCCAGGCCAGCGTCTCCTCCTGCAGCCATGCGCCGTCGCGGGCGACTACGCGCACGGCGGGAGCGATGGCCTCGGAGTACATCATTGCCCGCAGCCGGCCGAAGTCCGCCGCGGCGGGGCTCAGACGTGCGCTCTCCAGCGCCTTCTCGATCGTGATCACGCCCTGTAGGATATCGAAGTCGGGATTGATCTGCTTTGCTATGGAGACTTCCTCGAACGCCTTCTGAATGGCGTTGTGTGGCTGCGTCGGATCGATCAGCGCGCCGTCCGCCGCGCGCAGATGCCGCAGCACCTCGAGGTCCTTGTCGTACTTCTGCTTGGCCGTCGCCAATTGCTGCATGGCCTGCTTGATTGCCGTCTCGGCCGTCCCCGATGTCCCCTGCAAGATCCTGGTTTGCGCCTGCCGGTCCACAACCCGAGGCGGGCGCGTCGGTTGTGCGATGAGCGGCAAGGAGAAGATCGCGATCGAAAGCGCGACGGCGTAGGTTCGCATCCGGCACCTCGTGTTGAATTTCTATTATGACGCACGCCGTCGCCACCGGTTCCGGTGACGGGGACCCGTGGCGCTCATGCGTGGGCGCCTGTCATCGAACGTAGGGTCCAGCCGCGCTGGGCCGCTTCCAGGACTGGCGTCGATTCTCGCTGGCAGGTTTGGACAATTTGACTCTCAGTTGATCGAGC